>CAYGOU010000183.1:4818-6425 GCA_964351455.1 uncultured Porphyromonadaceae bacterium | reverse complement strand
CATCAGGTTGCAGATATGATTGCGGAACATCCTTAAGATAAGCCGCATTGGCCGCTCCGGATCCCAGAATGAGAAACCAACAGAGGGCCACTCCTTGAATCGCTAACTTTTTCATACCGGTAGTTTCAGGTGATCCCATAAATGTATAAAAAAATATATATCTTTGCAGCCACATTGCGGGGTGGAGCAGTTGGTAGCTCGTTGGGCTCATAACCCAAAGGTCGCAGGTTCAAGTCCTGCCCCCGCTACAAAGAAAGACTTCTCACCATTTTTGGTGGGAAGTCTTTTTTTGTCATTTTTCTTATCCATAACACCACCGTCACAAACCATTCAGAATTATCCGAACATGACTTCTTCTCATCTCAACTTTCTTAGTTCACGGTTGTTTAGAATGAGTCTTAATAAAATTAGTATGAAAAAACTGAAGGCTTGGCTTGTGATCATTTTCCCAGTTATGGGTTTGAGCTTTTTGACTTCTTGTGAAAAAGATCAATTTAAATTAATCAACGTTAATCTCGGATACCTGGTTGCTTATAAAAGCGACCCTGATTTTAAATTAGGAAACCCGACTCCTACAAAATTTGAGCATACACATATGCAGGGCTTTAATGATGGGCATGGCTCACCATTTACAAGTTATGGTTATGTATATGACGCAAGAAATGAAGATGGTTGGTCAAATTGGTCAGATCCAGGGTTTCTTGATCAATCTTTTTTTAGGTTCGACGAATATACGAGAGCAGGAAATTATCCTGATCAATTGTATTTTTCAACAACTTTTGTTGTAGACTGGACCCTCGACACCCCCCCGGCTCATCTTCACCTGTGCTTGGAAAAGTGGGATCAAGAACATCCTCAAGCAGAGCGACTTGGCAGAACCTGGAAGGTTCAAAGCATTAAGGATGAAGCTGGCAACGATCTGACAACGGATCCAGATTGGGAAAATTACAAAGACAATACTATGCGGTTCGAAAAACATCAAGATTTTGTTTTCGTACCCGGCCCACTGCGGTCTGCCAAAGAAGAGGAATTATTCGGGATATATCCTGAGAATGAAAAGGTTTATGGCTCCTATTCTCTTACCAAAGATGACAAACCTATATTATCGCTTGTTTTTCCAGAGTTTAAACGTCAATTGACCATTGAAGAATCCGATTGGGGGCATATAAAACTTAAGGGTACAGAGAACGGAAAAACCGGATATCTTGAGCTAGGGCCTGCTAATTGATAACCTGGTTTAAACTTGACAATAACCATGAAAACAGAATCGATAATATCGCTGATCGCCGCCCTCTTTATTTCTGGCCTGGCAGCTCATTCTCAGACTAACGCAGTGAACCAGATTACGAATATTAGCCCTGATTTTTCGAAATATACCGATGGCTACATGAGTGGCATCACTTCAGGGCAAGGTTTTGCATTTCTGAATAATCTGAACACAACCGGACGTCTACTCGATCAATGGGAACTCAACTTCTCAATTAAAACAGGAGCAGGACTGAACTCATCAAACACTGTTTCAAGGGATTTCTCTGACAATTTTATGCTCACCGGAGGAGTTCCCTCCTTGTTTGGTCAGCAGGATGCCGGCGAAATTATTTTTCGTT
>CAYGOU010000183.1:0-4808 GCA_964351455.1 uncultured Porphyromonadaceae bacterium | reverse complement strand
TTTTCTGGATGAAGGCACCGGATTGCCGCTCGTTAATCCTTTCACCGGTGAGAATCTGGGATTTGGATTGCCTTTGTTCCCCGGACTTGGCCTGCCTCTTGGCATTGCTCCGGCCGTGCTTCCGGTTTTGAGTTTGGGTGTGGGTTATGGTACGGAAGTTTCCCTCGGATTGCTGCCTGGTGTGATCAAGATGGCCACCAACGGTTTGGTAGAGGGCCTTTCGCTCAACAATGATCTGATCGCTTCGTTTGGCGCGCGACACGATGTTTTCTACTGGCTTCCCTCATTACACGAAAAAAACTTCAGCCTGACCATTGGAGCCCAATACAGTCTGCTAAACCTGGGAGCAGCGATCACTCCCGATTTGATTGGCAGTCTATCGGTTCCCAGCAGCGATAAATTTGAGGTGGACAATAACCTGTCTGGATTCCAATACCGTTCTTCAAGCTTGGGTTTCGATGCCTTGATGACCAAGAAACTGGCATTCCTGGATTTGTCCTTATTTGCATCCTATAACATCAACCAATATAAGCTGAACAGTCTTGGAAGCCTGGATATTAAAATTACCAAATCATTCTACGATTCGATTGAGGAAGGATATGACCTGTACCAGTTAGATAATCTTATTGATGTAGATAAGGAACTTCAAAAATTCATCTTTGGATTAGCCATGCAATTCAACCTGGGTAGATTTAACCTGGCACTGAAAGCAGCCCCATTCAGCGGACCGTATTATTCCGTCGGCCTGGGATTCAAAATATTGAAAAATAAGGGGTAATATCCATATCCCCGATCAGGTTAGATATTTCATCCCTTCGCGCTACTAAAAGGCCTTGAACTTCAAGGCCTTTCTTTTTTGTAAGGCCCTGAAACGTTTTTTATATCTTTGCCAGGTTAACAATACCCTTCCATGGCGAAGAAAAAAGGTCAGATCTATCATAAGTTACGCAGCAAGTACCGACTGGTCATCATGCGCGACTCCTCTTTCGAAGAGGTCTGGTTCATGCGCCTGTCGCGAATGAATGTCATCACTGCCTCGGCTCTTACCCTCTTCACCGTGGCTATGATCGTGGTGCTTCTGATTGTGTATACCCCACTCAAGGAGTTCATTCCCGGGTACCCCTCACCCGAAACAACCATGAACATCAGGCTCAATGCACTGAAAACAGATTCACTTGAATATCAGCTTTTTCTAAAGGACCAATTCATTCGGAACATCATCACCATCATCGACGGAAAGGATCCGATTGATCACAGCAGCGGTGAAGTTGAAGTTCCCCTGCAAATGACGCAGATACAAGACCGGCGCTCGGCCGATGATTCGCTTCTCCGCAGAGAGGTTGAGGCGGCACAGCAGTATAATGTACTGGGTCCGGCCAATGCCATCGTTCCATCCAGCCTGAATCAGGTCTATTTTTTTCCGCCGATAAGGGGACTGATCTTTTCACAGTTCGATGCGGCCAGAGGACATTTCGGGGTTGACGTTGCCGCTACGCGTGGTCAGCATGTGATGGCAACCATGGACGGAACCATCATCATGGCCGATTTCACCTCAGCTACCGGTTATACCATCCAGCTCCAGCATGACCTGAATCTCATATCTGTTTACAAGCATAACAGCGAGCTTTTCAAAAAGCCCGGCGACAGGGTCAGGGCGGGTGAGGTGATTGCCACCGTGGGCAATACCGGCGAACTGACCACCGGGCCCCATCTCCATTTCGAACTCTGGTACAAAGGCCGGCCACTGAATCCTGAGCATTACATCACATTTGAATAAGCCTTTTTTCCGATGAACCAAGCGAAGCGGATTGCAATCCTGGGCTCGACAGGATCCATCGGTACACAGGCTCTGGAAGTGATAGCCAGCCACCCCGGACTTTTTACATGCATTGCCCTGACAGCAGGTAACAACGCCCGGCTTCTGATCAGGCAGGCATTTGAATTTAAGCCCAGCAGAGTGGTTATCGGTGATCCTTCAAAATACCAGGAGGTCAGAGAGGCTCTTAAGGACCTTTCCTGTGAGGTTTTCGCCGGGCCTGAGGCCATCAATGATGTGGCCTGCATGGAGGAGGTTGACTTAGTGCTTGCGGCCATGGTGGGTTACGCCGGATTACAGCCTGCTCTGAAGGCGCTGATGAAGGGTAAGAACCTTGCCCTGGCAAACAAAGAAACCCTGGTCGTTGCAGGTGAACTGGTTACCAGGATCGCCCGGGAGAGACAGGCCCTCCTTATTCCGGTTGACTCTGAGCATTCAGCGATTTTTCAGTGCCTGGTTGGAGAAGATCCCGGCGCAGTTGAAAAAGTCATACTCACAGCCTCAGGCGGTCCCTTCAGGGGATTTTCACGCGAGCAGCTGGAGGCTGTCAGCATCAAACAGGCATTGCAGCATCCAAATTGGGAGATGGGCGATAAAATCACCATCGATTCGGCAACCCTGATGAATAAAGGACTCGAAGCCATTGAGGCCAAGTGGCTTTTTAACCTTTTCCCGGATCAGATCGACGTGGTCATTCATCCTCAATCAATCATCCATTCGATGGTTCAGTTTCGCGATTCATCCATGAAGGCGCAGATGGGACTGCCGGATATGCGCATACCCATACAATATGCCCTCGGATATCCTGAAAGATTGCCGGGCCGATGGCCGCGATTCAATTTCGCGGATTTTCCAGCCCTCACCTTTGAAGCCCCGGATACCGCCAGGTTTCCAAACCTTCGCATCGCCCTGGATGTGATGCGCCAGGGTGGAAACCTTGCCTGCATCATGAATGCGGCCAACGAAATCGCGGTTGAGGCCTTTCTTAATGAAAAGATCGGTTTTACCGGAATTACCCACCTGATCGAAAAAACGCTCGGAAAGGCAACTTTTATGCCCCATCCGGGTTATGAAGAATATATTGAATCTGACCGCGAAGCTCGTCGCCTGGCGGTTTCCTTTATTAAATAATTCATTGTTAGCATGGACGTACTCATCAAAGCCGCACAATTGCTTCTGAGCCTCTCAATCCTGGTCATTGTACATGAACTCGGACATTTCGCCTTTGCAAAGCTCTTTAAGACAAGGGTAGAGAAGTTCTATCTCTTTTTCAACCCTTGGTTCAGCCTTTTTAAGATCAAAAGAGGCGAAACCGAATATGGTATCGGATGGCTTCCTCTGGGTGGGTACGTCAAGATTGCCGGAATGATCGACGAATCAATGGACAGGGAGGCGATGAAGAAAGAGCCCCAATCCTATGAATTTCGGTCAAAATCCTCCGGTCAACGCCTCCTCATCATGCTGGGAGGAGTGCTTTTTAACGTCATTTTTGCCTTTGGGATCTACTCCATGACCCTTTTTGCCTGGGGCGAGAAATACCTTCCCACCGAAAATGTTAAGTTCGGAATCATCTGCGATTCGCTGGCCCTTGACATGGGCCTGCAGCATGGTGACAAGATCGTTACCGTTGACCATGAGGTGGTCGAGGATTTTCTGGATGTTGTTCCCCAAATCGTCTACCAGGGAGCTAAGTCTGTTCAGGTTGAACGCAACGGCACCATGGTCGACCTCTCCGTTCCGAAGGATTTTGTCTCACGCTTTCTTGAGGAGAAGAGTTTTATCTACTATGCCTATCCCTTCGTTGTAAGGGATTTTCCGGCAGAATCCCCGGCCAGGGAGGCCGGAATCAGGGTCGACGACAGGGTCGTGGGCATCAACGGAAAAGAATTCCCATTCTTTGATCTCTTTGTCATGGAACTCCAGAAGCAAATCGGCCAGTCTGTTACCGTAACAGTCGACCGGAATGGCGAACGGATCGACTTTCAAATGGAGGTGCCTGAATCTGGGAAAGTAGGGATCTACCCGGTTGACCCAAAGACCTTCTTTGAACTCAAGGAGGTGAGGTATGGCTTCTTTGCCTCTTTTCCGGCAGGGGTAAAAAAAGGTCTGGAGACCATTTCCTCATATCTCAAGGATCTTAAGCTGATCTTCTCCCCTGAAACTAAGGCCTACAAATCCCTCGGAGGATTCATTGCCATAGGCAATATTTTCCCGGCCCAATGGGACTGGCAGGTTTTCTGGAAGATGACAGCCTTTCTTTCGATCATGCTGGCGGTGCTGAATGTATTGCCCATACCGGCACTCGACGGCGGGCACGTCATGTTTCTCACCATTGAGATCATCACCGGCAGAAGACCCGGGGATAAATTTATGGAGATTGCGCAGATCATCGGAATGGTTCTGTTGCTGGCCCTGGTATTGTATGCCAACGGGAACGATATTATCAAACTATTTACCCGGTGATTGATTTTTTTTATAATTTAACGGCACCCCCTCCCCAGTTTGAACAAATAAATGTAACATCATGAGAAGGAAAGTTATGTTTCTCCCGGCTCTGCTGCTGGTTGTGGGACTTGTTTCATGCAAGGAGAGAAAAAGGGAGGATCTGTTGCCTCCAACCACCGGAAAACCCGGTGAGGTGGTGCTGGTAATGGAGGATGAATTATACAAGGGAACGGCTGGAGATTCGCTTTTCCGGATCCTGGCACAGCAGGAGCTCGCCCTGCCGCAATCAGGAATGGAAGGGGCAGAACCCATGTTCGACGTGGTGCAGATTCCGAAGGCCGCCTTCACAAGCATTTTCAGGTCACACCGCAACATCATCATGGTGGATGTGGGCACTTCTGAATCCAAAAGCAGGATTAAGGTTGATCGCGATTACTGGTCGAAGAGCCAGGTGATCATCCGCCTGGCAGCTCCCGACAGGCAGTCGCTGGTTCTCCTGATCGGCGAAAACAGGGATTTCATCATAAGAACGCTTCGCGAAGCCGAG
>CAYGOU010000182.1:0-6448 GCA_964351455.1 uncultured Porphyromonadaceae bacterium | reverse complement strand
AAGCTTACCGGAGCCGCAGGTGAAACCTTTCCCGGATTTGAATACCGGTTTATCACTGAACCCGGCATCCTAATGGTGAACCAGGTTAGGCTAAACGGCATTGTTTATGATCCTGCGAAGCCCTTCACCGGTATTGACCGTGAAACGATACGTTTCGAATTCATGTTTTCAGAACCCCTTAATCCCGCCAATTGGGAGACTTTTTTCAACCTTACAGGACAGCTACCCATAAACCGGCAGCTTTCAGATGACAGGCAGGTCGTTACGATCGGCAATGAGACTCCGCTGCGTGGACTTACCCGGTATCACCTGCTTGTATCCTCAAGCCTTACTGCCTCTTCGGGCAATCTTTTTGAGGGTATGACTGTTCCGTTTTTCACTGAACTTGATTCAACCCCTAAGTTTCCCTTGATCACCGATGAGGAGTTGCTTGATAAGGTTCAGCAGCAAACCTTTCGGTATTTTTGGGATGATGCACACCCCGATTGCGGTCTTGCCAGGGAGCGCAACAGCTCCGGTGATCTGGTAACCATTGGGGGATCCGGCTTCGGAGTTATGGCACTGATCGTTGGGGTAGAACGTGGCTTTATCAGTCGCTCCGAAGCCCTGTCGCGATTGGATAAAATCCTGGGGTTTCTCGAAACCTGTGATCGTTTCCACGGAGTCTGGCCCCATTGGCTCAATGGTAAAACCGGTAAAACCATTCCGTTCAGTCAACGTGACGACGGAGGTGACCTGGTTGAAACCTCTTTTATGATTCAGGGTCTGCTCACGGTCAGGGAATATCTGAATGCTGATGATGATGCAGAGCTTGATCTGATCGGGAGAATCAACACCCTCTGGCACGAGGTGGAGTGGAGCTGGTATACGCAGGGACAGAATGTACTCTATTGGCACTGGTCTCCGATCCATGGATTCAGTATGAATCACCAGATCAGAGGCCATAACGAAACCCTTATTACTTATGTGCTGGCCGCCTCCTCGCCGACCTATCCGGTTGGTGCACAGGCTTATCACCAGGGATACGCATCAAACGGGGGCATGGTCAACGGCCGGAGCTACCTGGGCATCCCTCTTCCGCTGGGATACGATTATGGAGGACCCCTCTTTTTTGCGCATTACTCTTTCCTTGGCCTCGACCCGAGAAACCTGCAGGATCGTTATGCCGGCTACTGGGAGCAGAACGTTGCCCATACCCTCATCAACCGGGCCTGGTGCGTCCAAAACCGAAATCAATATGTCGGTTACAGTGCCGACTGCTGGGGACTCACCGCCTCTGACAACTCCACCGGTTACAGTGCCCATTCACCAACCAACGACCGGGGGGTGATTACCCCTACTGCAGCCTTATCCTCCTTTCCTTATACCCCTGAAGCTTCCATGCAGGCACTGCGCCATTTCTATTACCTGTTGGGAGATAAATTATGGGGTCCTAATGGCTTTTATGATGCATTCGATATTTCACGAGGCTGGTGGGCAGATTCATACCTGGCCATCGACCAGGGACCGATCATTCTCATGATTGAGAACCACCGGACCCGACTCCTTTGGGAGCTTTTTATGAAGAATCCTGAGGTCAGGACTGGACTGACCTTACTCGGTTTCACCTTTTAACCTGTTAAGATGATGAAGAGCATTGCACATTTCGCCGGCCTGTCCGGTTTATTTCTCTTGATGGTTTTTACCGGCTGTCAACCCATGAATTCAAACCAGACTGAGCAGGATGATTTTGTAAATAATCTTCTTTCCCGGATGACTCTGGAAGAAAAAATCGGACAGCTGACCCTCTTTACCAGTGGCTGGGATGTGACAGGACCGGTTCTGAATGAGAATTACAAGCAGGATATTCTGGCCGGCCGTTGCGGCAACCTCTTTAATGCCCATACGGTTGCCTACAACAGGGAACTTCAGAGGATGGCGGTTGAGGAAACCCGGCTTGGGATTCCCCTTCTTTTTGGCTACGACGTGATTCACGGGTACAAGACCATCTATCCCATACCACTGGCCGAGGCCTGTTCATGGGACCTTGAACTGATGGAGAAGTCGGCCCGCCTGGCTGCCAGGGAGGCTGCTGCGTCGGGGGTAAACTGGACCTTTGCCCCGATGGCCGATCTGGGTCGTGATCCCAGGTGGGGAAGGGTGGCCGAAGGAGCCGGCGAGGATCCCTGGCTCGCAAGCCTCATTGCAGCCGCCCGCACCCGAGGATTTCAGGGCGACTCCCTATCTGATCCTTCCACCCTGGCGGCCTGTGTCAAGCACTTTGCCGCCTATGGCGCCCCGGAGGGGGGCCGTGATTATGGAACCGTTGACCTTTCTGAACGAACCCTCCTTGAGCAGTACTATCCCCCCTATAAGGCCGCCATTGAGGCCGGGGCTGCAACAGTGATGACCGCTTTCAATGAAATCAACGGCATTCCCGCTTCAGGCCACCACCAGCTGCTAACCTCCCTGTTGCGAAACGAATGGGGATTCAAGGGGATGATCGTAACCGATTACACCTCCATCAATGAAATGGTACCGCACGGCTTTGCCCGCGACCTGAAGCATGCCGGTGAATTGGCCGTCAACGCAGGTGTGGATATGGACATGCAGGGATCGGTATACCTGGATCATCTTAAACAATTGGTTGAAGAGGGAAGTGTCTCTTTACAAACCATCGACGAAGCCACCCGAAGGGTACTGAACCTCAAGTATGAACTCGGACTGTTCGATGATCCATACCGCTATCTGGATGAGGAGCGTGAGAAATCGGTCGTTCACTCCCCGGAAATGCTCGGCCACGCTCTTGATATCGCCAGAAAATCCATCGTGCTCCTGAAAAATGACCCGATGAACGGAAAGAATCTGCTTCCCCTGAGTCTTAATTTGAAAAAGATTGCGCTGATCGGTCCCCTGGCCGATAACCGCGTCGACCTTCAGGGAAGCTGGCACGCCGCAGGAGATGCTTCAAGGGTTGTTACGGTGCTCGAAGGACTGGCCATGGCAATGCCCGATGCTGATATACGCTTTGAGAAGGGGTGCGAAACCTTCGGGTCGGATCGCAGCGGTTTTAACAGGGCCATTGAGGCTGCTAAACAATCCGATATAGCCATACTGGCCCTGGGCGAGAATTACCAGCAGAGCGGAGAGGCTGCCAGCCGATCAGATCTCGGACTGCCCGGTTTACAGCAGGAACTTCTCGAGGCCGTGGTCAGAACAGGTAAACCGGTGGTCGTTTTGCTGATGGCCGGCCGGCCACTGGTCATCCCCTGGATGGCTGACCATGTGCCCGCCATACTGAATACCTGGCAACTGGGCACCCGGGCCGGTGAGGCCATTGCCGATGTTTTGACCGGAAAGGAAAATCCCTCTGGTAAATTGGTCATGTCATTTCCCCGAAACGTAGGGCAGATTCCGGTCTATTACAACATGAAAAATACCGGCAGGCCTTTTGATGCTAATAATAAGTACACAAGCAAGTATCTGGATGTGGCCAACGAGCCGCTTTATCCTTTTGGATATGGTTTGAGTTACACCACTTTCAGCTATTCGCCGCCATCGCTCAGCAGTCTTGAGTTGACTGCCGCCGATTCGCTGCACATATCGGTGCAGGTCACCAACAGCGGAGCTCTGGCCGGCACGGAGGTTGTTCAGTTATACATCCGGGATCTGGTGGGCTCGGTCACCCGTCCGGTGAAAGAACTCAAAGGTTTTAAACGCATTCACCTTGAGGCAGGAGAATCGAAAACCCTGAGCTTTACACTTACCTCCAATGATTTACGATTCTACGATGCCCAATTGAATTTCACCAGCGAACCGGGCGAATTCATGGTCATGGTCGGCGGAAATTCGACCGATGTGCAAACTACGAACTTCGTTTTGAAGTAATAAAGGCGAATGAATCATTCAAGCAGAGACCACATGGCGGTGGTCGAGATCTTCTCAGGCACCTTATGGGAGGCTGAGCTGGTACACAGCCTGCTGACCGACGCCGGCATCGAATCTTTCGTTGGGAATAAAGCCGTTTCTGATTACATGCTTGATCCCATCCGGGCATCGGCCATAAAAGTGATGATCCTGGATAAGGATATCCGAGAGGCGCGGCTTGTGATTGAGCAGTTTACAAAAAACCAGAGCCTGCAGGAGGATGAAGAAGAGAATACTTAATCGACTACAGCCAGATTATAAAAAAAGTCGCTTTAAGTGTCTGTCATACAGGTTGGTATAGACCTGCTCCTCTACTGAATCGCGGTAGTATCCAAGCGCATCCAGGAACTCCCCGCCCATTTCTGCCGCAATCTTGTAGGAGATATGGATGAGTTGCCTGAAATGGGGATTGTAGTCGCTGCACGCGGGGTCATGCGTCAGTGTACGGGCATAGCGGTCAGCCTTCCATTTTAGCACCGCCTCAGCGGGCGGTAGCCGGTTGGGATCGATGTGCAACACGTTGGCATAAGGAGCGGCCAGCTCATCATAGCGCCGCAAAGCCTCCCGGTAGATGTGCTTGGCAATCGCAAGTCCTGCCATACCCCCACGTGCCAGTCCTATTACCTCCTCGAGCCACGTGGTGCCTGCCGTCTTAATGTGGATCCCTGCACCATGCTTCAGGATCACCTCCCGGATCTTAGGGTAAATCGAAAATTTATCGCTGCCCGAGTGAACACTCAGCTTGAGATTCTGAGGCAGATCGAGTGTTTTTATGGCATACTGAAGAATCAGCACATCCATCTCAAACTCCCGGCCAAAGTGCTCTGTGTCGCCCTCATAGTCAACCCCCTTGGCAAACAGACCGCTGAATTTCGGCGCAATGGTCTGCACCTCCACCCCCAGGTGCTTCAACTCTTTCAGGATGAAGTACAGATCAACCGGAGCCTGGGGTTCAGCCACTTCATCCATGGAAACCTCAGGAACAAATGGTTTTCCCGATCGCCGGACCAGGATGTAATCGTAGATCTTTTTGACCTCAAGCAGCGCCGTGAGGTAACGATCGGCAAACCGGTTCAGGTAGCCACCCGGATCTGTTAGATCCAAATCTTCAAACCTCAGCATCAATGCTTTGAGGTCAGCGGTACTTCTTGCCACGAACGCTTGTTTATCCGTCTCACCGACCGGCAGGCCGATGTAATCCGCAACGTCGATGGTGAAGAAATTGCTGTCGTTCAGAAACCCCTCAACATTGCCCAGATTGATGTGGTCGGCATCCACGTAAAAACTTCCGGTCCAGCCATTGGCCTTCACGGCATCCTCAGCTTCCCAGGCAACATGACTCTGTTTCGATCCAACCATAAGGTGCTCCCGGTTCGACTTGTTCCACACCGGAACCACCGGTGCTCCCATCCGGTTGATCTCCTGGATGGCCCTTAACTGAACGCGCCCCTCCTTGCCGAAGCGGTCGCCGATGCCGAATGAAAAATTCTCTATATGCATAACAGGTTACTGGTTGCTGGTTGCTGGTTACTGGTTGCAGGTTGCAGGTTGTTGAACCGGAAATACCCGACGGCGTTTCCGTAACAGATGTTCTCCACCATCTTTCCGAGCCATTCGCGGTCGTTGGGCAGCTCGCCCCGTTCAACTTCCCTGCCGATCAGGTTGCAGAGTATTCTTCTGAAGTATTCATGGCGCGGGTAGGAGAGAAAACTGCGCGAGTCGGTCAGCATCCCCACAAAACGGCTGAGCAGGCCGAAACTTGAGAGGGTGTTGAGCTGCTTTTCGATGCCATCTTTCTGGTCGAGAAACCACCAGGCCGATCCCCACTGGATTTTTCCCGGTACCGACCCATCCTGAAAATTGCCGCACATACTGGCAAACACCTCATTATAAGATGGATTTAGGTTGTAGAGGATGGTCCTGGTGAGCCTTCCCTCCTCCTCAAGCCGGCTCATGAATGAGGCCAGATTTTTCGCCACCGGCAGGTCCCCTATCGAATCAAACCCGGTGTCGCGGCCAAGCTCCCGCAGGGCCCTGCTGTTGTTGTTCCGCTGTGCCCCGAGATGAAACTGCTGAACCCAGCCGCGCTGGTGATCGAGACGGGCGAGGAAGAGGAGGAGGTGGGTGGAGAGTTGCACGCGACTGGTTACTGGTTGCTGGTTGCTGGTTGCAAGTTTCTGGTTGCTGGTTGCAGGTTGCAGGTTGGTTTGTGACTTGGGGTGTGGTTTTCTTAAATCGCTGAAGATTTCGGCGGCCTGTTCGTCGGTGCATTCCATCCAGGGCATGGTTTCAAGGCCATGATCTGAGAGGCGGCAGCCGTGGGCGTGAAAGTGGTCGTGCCTGATCGTGATGGCTTTAAGCAAATCTTCATAACAGGATATCGGGTTTCCGCTTGCCTCCGCAAGGCGCTCAATGTAATCGTTCCAGGCCCACGGATCGCTGATATCGGTGATCCGGTCGGGACGCCAGGTTGGGAGTACCTTCACACTCCATCCGGATTCACTGATCAGACGGTGCCATTCGAGGGTGTCAACCGGATCGT
>CAYGOU010000181.1:0-6528 GCA_964351455.1 uncultured Porphyromonadaceae bacterium | reverse complement strand
AGTAACCAGTAACCAGAATATGACGATAAATTGGAAAGGGGTTTTTCCCGCGGTAACAACCAAATTCAACCAAGATCATTCAATTGATCTCAATTCATTTCAAAAAAACCTTCATGCCCAGCTCGAAGCGGGTGTGCATGGATTTGTTCTGGGGGGGACCCTGGGTGAGGCGAGCGTCCTGCGCGAAGACGAAAAGCGGATGCTCATCGCTGCCGCCCGTGAGGTTGCAGCAAACCAGGTACCCGTCATCATCAACATTGCCGAGCCCACAACCCAGGGAGCCAAACTATCGGTAAAGGAACTCGAGAGGCAGGGCGCCGACGGATTCATGTTGCTGCCCCCCATGCGTTATCCGGCCGATGAGCGTGAAGCGCTGCAATTTCTGCACGAAGTGGCCTCTTCAACCGGATTGCCCGTAATGATCTACAACAACCCGGTTGACTACCGCATCGAGGTTACCCTCGAAATGTTTGATAAACTCTCTGAATTGCCCAATGTTCAGGCCGTCAAGGAGTCGACCCGCGACATCACCAACATCACCCGCATGATCAATCGTTTTGGCGACCGCTTCAGCATCCTGTGCGGGGTGGATACCATTGCCGTTGAGAGCCTTTTCATGGGCGCTCGGGGATGGGTGGCAGGACTGGTATGCGCCTTTCCCCGTGAAACGGTGGCCATTTATGAGCTGATGCAGCAAAAGCGTTACGAAGAGGCCCGGGCCCTGTTCCGCTGGTTTCTCCCCCTTCTTGAACTCGACATTCACCCGAAACTGGTACAATATATTAAACTAGCAGAAACAGCAACAGGACTTGGCACTGAGATGGTTCGTCCACCCAGGCTGCCATTGATTGGCGAAGAGAGAAGCCGGGTTCTCGGGATCATCAAACAGGCCCTTGATCTTCGTCCCGAAATTCTTCGCTTTAAAATCCATTCTTGAATGAATCTTCACGGAAAAAATATCTTAGGATATCAGCTGTCGGCAACCGGCAAGCACTCCTTCAGGGCCAGCGACCCCGCTCGCGGAACAATGCTCGAAACCGCATTTTACTCCGCCACCGGTGAGGAGATCAACCTGGCCATGAAGAAGGCCCGAGAGGCTGCCATCCCTTTTGCCTCATCAAATCTCGAGGAGAGGGCAATTCTCCTTGAAAGAATCGCCAACCGGCTTGAAGAATCTGCGGCTCAGCTCATTGCCGTTGGAATGGCTGAAACGGGACTTCCCGAAGGCCGTCTGGTCTCCGAGCTGGGGCGCACGACGGGACAGATCCGGATGTTCGCCCGACTGGTCAGGGAGGGGCACTGGACAGAGGCGGTGATCGACCACGGCGACCCCTCAAGGCAACCCCTTCCCAAACCCGATATCCGGAGGATGCTGGTACCCATCGGACCCGTGGTGGTTTTCGGAGCCGGCAACTTTCCGCTCGCCTTCAGTGTAGCTGGGGGTGATACGATTTCAGCACTTGCAGCGGGAAATCCGGTGGTGGTTAAGGCCCATCCCGGCCATCCCGGAACCAGCGAAACAGCCGCCATGGCCATTCTTGAAGGCTGCCGTGACTCGCGAATGCCCGACGGAACCTTCTCCATGCTACACGACATCGGTTTTCAGGTCGGCCAGCAACTGGTCACCCATACCTACACCGAAGCGGTAACCTTCACCGGAAGCTATGCAGGCGGAAAAGCCCTTTTCGACCTTGCCAACAGCCGTCCCCGTCCCATTCCTCTTTTTGCCGAGATGGGTTCGGTCAATCCTGTTTTCATCCTTCCTGAATCCCTCAAAACAGCCGCTTCAACCTGGGGCGCAAAACTGGCTCAGTCGGTCACCCTGGGGGCGGGACAGTTCTGCACCAACCCCGGACTCATTTTCGTGGTCGAAGGGGATGGCTTGCAGAATTTCATGGATACCCTGACGGATCAGATTCGCAACTGGGCACCCCAGCCCATGCTTTCAGATAAAATTGCAGATCATTTTTTGGAGGCCAGGGAGGAGATCCGCAACCGGAAATGGGCAGAATTAATTGCCGAATCTGAATCAGCAGCTGGAGTCAACCGTCCGGGTGCCGCGATAGGAGCCGTAACCGGTGAGCATTACGCAAAACACCCGCGACTGTCGGAAGAACTCTTCGGTCCCTTCTCGCTCGTGGTCATCTGCAAATCAGTTGAGGAGATGTCGAGCCTGGCCGCAAATCTCGAAGGACAGCTCACCGCCACGCTGATTGCCCATGCCGACGAATTGACTGCCCATTCCTCACTCCTGGCCATCCTTGGAACAAAAGCAGGCAGAATCCTCTTCAATGGTGTACCCACCGGCGTGGAGGTAGGACATGCCATGCAACATGGTGGTCCTTTTCCGGCAAGCACCGACAGCAGATTCACCTCCGTGGGCACCGGGGCCATTCGCCGCTTTTTACGACCCGTGGCATTCCAGGATTTCCCCAATTCTTTGCTCCCGGAGGCACTTAAAGACGACAACCCCTTAAACATCAGAAGGTTGATCAATGGCATCTGGACCTGATCGTATTAAGAAAAGTTTCTATTGCATCGATGCCCATACTTGCGGCAATCCGGTGCGCCTGGTGGCTGGTGGGGGTCCCCGTCTTGAAGGAATGAGCATGTTTGAAAAGCGGGCGCATTTCATGAGGGAGTACGACTGGATCAGGCAGGGACTGATGTTTGAGCCACGCGGACATGATATGATGTCGGGCAGTATTTTGTATCCCCCCATCGATCCTGCCAATGACACCGGGATTCTTTTTATCGAAACCTCCGGTTGCCTGCCGATGTGCGGACACGGAACCATCGGAACGGTCACCTCCATGATTGAAGAACAACTGGTGATCCCTAAAAAGCCGGGTGAATTACGGCTGGAGGTGCCGGCGGGACTCATCACCGCTCGTTATGAAATGAATGGAGATAAGGTCACTTCAGTCACACTGACCAACGTGGCCTCTTTTCTTCACACCCGCGATCTTATCCTGGAAGTTCCGACGCTGGGATCATTGAACATCGATGTAGCCTACGGGGGTAACTTTTATGCCATCATAGATCCGCAAAAAAACTATCCGGGACTGGAGGCATTCAGGGCGCTGGATATCATTGGCTGGAGTCCGGTTATCCGCAGGCTCATCAATGAACAGCATGAATTCATCCATCCCGAAAATTCCGGGATTTCAGGAGTTTCGCACGTAATGTGGACAGGAGAGCCCCTGCATGAAGGCTCTACGGCCCGAAACGCAGTTTTCTATGGAGAGAAGGCTATCGACCGTTCGCCATGCGGCACCGGCACTTCGGCACGTATGGCACAATGGGTGGCCAGGGGCAGGCTGAAAACGGGAGACTCTTTCATTCATGAAAGCATCATTGGCAGCCGCTTTACCGGACGGGTAGAATCTCTCACCCACTGCGGCACATACCCGGCCATTGTTCCCAGCATCGAAGGATGGGCACGGGTAACAGGATACAATCACATTATCATTGACGACAACGACCCCTACGCATTCGGATTTCAGGTACTCTGACCCATGAAGCAAAAAGTCATCATCATTGGCGGAGGAGCCATGGGGCTCTTTTCAGCCTACCACCTGCTCAAGGCAGGTTACCAGGTCATGGTACTCGATGAGGGTTCCATTCCGGGGGTTCATTCGTGCTCTTCAGGCAACGCCGGAATGATCGTTCCCAGTCACTTCACCCCCATGTCCACTCCTGAAATGGTAAAGGAGGGCCTTCACAACCTGCTGAAAAGCGGATCCCCTTTTGGAATCCGATGGTCAGGAGACCCTGATCTGCTTTCCTTTCTCTGGAAGTTCTTTATCAGTTCACGAAGCGGCGACCTGAAAGAGCGAAGCGCCATGCTGGCCAATTTCCATCTCGAAAGCAGACAAATCTATCTTGACGTACAGGAAAATGGTGGGATCGATCTGCACATGGAGCCCAGCGGCCTGCTGATGGTTTGCAAAAAGGAAAAGAGTCTTGACCGGGAACGGCGCGCTGCCGACAAAGCCATTCACTTTGGCGTTCCTGCCGAACTTTGGAGTGCAGAAAAGTACAGAGAGCATAATCAGCATCTCAACCCGCAAATTGCCGGAGCGGTTCTATATCCCATGGATGGTAAGGTTGACCCATTCCCCATGCTTAAGTCGCTGTCATGCTGGCTCGCATCGAACGGGGCCGACCTCGTCGAACAGGCCCCGGTGACCGGCGTAGAAGTTCATGAGCATCGCATTGAAGCCGTCATCTCAAACGGACAGCGCTATCCGGCCGACCATTTTCTGGTAACCGCAGGCATCGCCTCAAGAGAACTTGCCATAAAGCTCGGCACCCGGATACCAATGCAACCCGGACGCGGTGTCAGTGTATCATTCAAGAATGACATGCCGTCGCTGTCACACCCTACCCTGCTTCAGGACGCCCATGTTGCCATCACGCCCTATCCTCATTATACGAGGCTTTCTGGTGGTTTTTTGCTGGGTGAGCATTCCCGCTACCTCTCCCTGAAAAGGCTGAACGCCATGGTTCGTTCGGTGAGAGAGCATTATCCTGACTGGAACTTTCGAAAGCCTGAGATCCAGAAGATCTGGTCGGGGTTCAGACCGGTAACACCCGACGGCCTTCCATTGATTGGCAAAATACCGCAACTGGAGAATGGGTTTCTGAACACCGGGCATGCCATGATGGGCATTAGTCTGGCTCCGGTTTCAGGGAAGCTGATCACGCAATGGATCGGTGGCCTGCAGGATATGAATGACCCTGCCACCCGCTATCTTGATCCGGCCAGATGGATAACAGGATAAGTTAAATCCGTCAGGTCAAAAGAGCCTCCAGCCCACGGAACAAAAGAAGAGATTGTTGCGCAGGTTCAAATCATTAAAGGACCCTATCTGCGCAAAATCTTCAAGTCCGAACTCATACCCAACATCCAGAGTCAACATCAGCAGGTCAAGTCCTGCTCCAAATTGCATCCCCCAGGTGGCGTCCCTGAAATCATCCAGGGAGATTCTCTCAGATTTATTGATCCCGTCAATGGTCAGGATATAATCCTTGTTCAGCACATAAGAGGCCACCGGTCCGCCCCAGATCCTGAGCCGGGCCAATTTGAGGTCCAGTAGCTTGTATCCCAGCAAAAGCGGTATGTCGATTGTGGTCAGGGAGAACTCCTGGCTAACATCCACCGAAATTCCTCCATTCAGGGGATCACCAATGGTGGTATCAAAGCTCCCGCGCTTAAGTGAGAGGTAGAGTTCCGGCTGTACGTAGAACTTATCAAGATAGATCGAAAAAAAGAGTCCGGCCTGTCCGCCACCCTTCATGTCCCTGATATATTGATTATAGTCGGTGGTAAGTTCGGTTGAGTTGAACCCAATCTTCGGACCAAAGCTGATAGGCCCCTGGGCCATGATTGACCCTGCTCCCGACAGGAGCAGCAGCATAATGGCAAGTTTTCTGAACTTCATGACTTTATGGTTTGTTGGTTTGATTAGCATGGTCCAATTGCAGGGAAAATACCCTGACACTTCCGAATCGGTCAATTTCCGTACCAAAATGGCGTGTGAAAGCCGGATTTTCATCAATTGCACGAGAATCGGAGTATATATAACGGCAACCCTGACGGATCATTGTTTTGAGCTCCTCTTCAGTGAGCCAGTCGTTCTGGTAAACCCACCCCTTTTTGCCGACATAATAGAGAAGGATATGCTTTGAAGGATCGTTGCCCACCAGAACCAGGGCATCATCCTCAACGGCGTGGCGAAGATCATCTCTGAAGGTCAGCAAATCTGTATTGAATCCGGTGCGCTCCCATCTCGGCTGCATTCTGAAGTAGCTGTAAACCGGCTGGATCAATAGAAGAATAACCGATGCCACGATCCATATCCGCCTGTTTCCGCTCCAAATCCGGTTCAGAAAGTAAATACCTGCCAGCATGGCGAAAGGCAGCAATGGCATGAAATAATAATCGTGCACGGTTTCGAGCATGTTGAGTTCAAAAAGGACGAGCAGCATGAAAAGCAGCACGGGCATCATCCAGCCGTAGAACGAAACGGGTCGCCGCGGAAAGGTTCGTACCAGAAAAAAGGCACCTCCGATTAAAAGCATGAGGGCCGGCCAGCCGGTGATTACCTCAGGAAAGGTGGTTCGAATGAAATACCACAGGTAATAGAGATAGGATGACCGCTGCTCCTCGTTCATTGAGAGGATGCCCCGTGTGATTCCGTTCTCGTCCCACCCCGGAATCACCCACAGATACCAGGCAAAAAAGGGGATCACGATCAGCAGGGCCAGACCAAACTCCATCCATTTGATTCTAAGGGTATGATCGCCCGACCTTCGGTCAAAGATCCACCACCAGCCTGGCAAACCAGCATACAGTATGAAAGGAAGTTTCACCAGGGCGGCCAGTGATAGCAGCATCCATCCTCCAATCCAGCATCCCAACAGGCGCTTGTCGCGCCAGATTACCAGGAGCAGGATTGACCAGACGGCCAGCATGAGAGCCATCATGTCGGGCAGCGGATTGACGGTGTAATAATAGAACAG
>CAYGOU010000180.1:5789-6574 GCA_964351455.1 uncultured Porphyromonadaceae bacterium | reverse complement strand
GACTTGATCAGCAACCACTTAACCAACTGCTTAACCCGTGTTGAACCCGATGTGCTGCCCTGGCACGCGCCCCAGGATTTGAGGGCAAAATGGAGGGAACTGCTGCATCAGGAGATGGAATTCGGTGAGCTTTGGAAACAAACCATCCAGGATACCCATCACCTTCATCACCCTCGTTACATGGGCCACCAGGTGAGTCCTTCGCTTCCGGCGGCAGGACTGGGAGACCTGATCAACGGAATGCTCAACAACGGATCGGCCATTTACGAAATGGGACCGGTGAGCACGGTGATGGAGAACCTGGTGCTCGAGTGGCTGGCGGGCAAACTGGGCTTCGGTGCAGAGGCTGGCGGAATACTGACCTCCGGTGGCTCGCTCGGGAATTTAACCGCCCTGCTGGCCGCCCGGCAGGTCAAGGCGGGATACAACATCTGGAAGGAGGGGCTCAAAGAGGGGTTCAAACCGGCGGTCATGGTCAGTGAAGAGGCCCACTACAGCGTTGCCCGATCGGTTCAGATGATGGGATGGGGAGCCGGAAGCATCATCAGGGTTCCGGTCAACAAAAAACAACAACTGGATCCCAAAAGGCTTGAAGAGTCGAGGTTAAGGGCCCTTGACGAAGGCAGGGAGGTGCTGATCCTGGTCGGTAACGCCTGTTCAACCTCCACAGGCAGCTACGACCCGCTGGTGGAGATGGCGGATTTCGCCGAAAAGCACCAGCTTTGGTTCCACATCGACGGAGCGCACGGAGGAGCTGCAGCGATCAGTCCCAAATACCGGCACCT
>CAYGOU010000180.1:0-5779 GCA_964351455.1 uncultured Porphyromonadaceae bacterium | reverse complement strand
CTCACCCGGGGTATTGAACGGGCCGATTCGGTGGTGATCGATTTTCACAAGATGATGGGGGTGAGTGCCCTGACCACCGCAGTGTTGTTCAAAAACCGCAAAAACTCATACGAAACCTTCGATCAGCAGGCCAGCTATCTGCTCAATCCCGAAGGCGATGACCCTTGGTATGACTCTGCACTCAGAACCGTTGAGTGCACCAAGAACATGATGGGAATCAAAGTTTTTACCATCCTGAAAATTTACGGTGAGCAGTTTTTTATCGATTACCTCACCACCTGCTATGATCTTGGATCATGCTTCGCTGGTATGATCCGGGCATGCGACGATTTTGAACTGGCACTTGAACCCCAGAGCAACATCGTATGCTTCAGGTACCATCCGGCAGCCATTCATGAAGATGACCTGAGCAAACTCAACGCTAACATCAGAAGGAGGATCATGGAATCAGGACGCTTTTACATCGTGCAAACCGTTATCCAACACCGGCTATTCCTCAGGGTTTCGCTGATGAATCCATTCACCACGAAAGATGACCTGAGCGAACTGCTGGCCGAAATCCGCCAGGTTTCAAAAAACATCAACCCATGAAAAAAACCATCCTTTATCTTGCAGTCGCTGCTTTGACCCTCGTAAGCTGCGAGAACGGCTACTATGACGAAAATGAACATGAGCCTCTCATTCAGCTAAAATTTGAACAGGATATAACCTCCACCTACGATGAGGTGATTGCCAATTACCGCAAGCTCGATGCCACCTGGCCCGAGGCCCGCCTGCTTGAGATGGGACCTACCGACTGCGGCAAGCCCCTGCATCTTTTCGTGATCAACAGCGACCGGAAGTTCGACGTAGAAAGCATCCGCCGCTCTGGTAAACGGATCGTTTTGATCAACAACGGAATACATCCCGGCGAACCCTGTGGCATCGATGGCAGCCAACTGGTAGCAGACGACATTCTCCGAAACAAGGATCAGATGCGGAGATATCTTGAAAATACAGTGGTCTGCTTTATTCCGGTTTATAACATCGGGGGATTTTTGTACCAGAATCCCTGGCACCGCACCAACCAGCCCGGACCGGTGAATCCCGGCTATCGCGGCAATTACCGCAATCTCGATCTGAACCGGGATTTTGTAAAGATGGACACCGAGAATGCCCGGTCGTTCGCCAGAATCTTCAGGGAATGGGACCCCGACGTACTGCTCGACACCCACACCACCAACGGATCGGATCATCAGTATGTGATCACTTACCTTCCGGCCCAGCACAACAGCATGCCGGCTCCGGTCGGCAAGTTTTTCAAGGAGAAGATGATCCCTGCCATGTATGAGAAGATGGCCACCACTCCATACGAACTGATTCCGTATGCAGAGTACACGAATGAGTCTCCCGAATCCGGAATTACCAATTATGTTCAAACCCCCAGGTACTCAACCGGATACACCCTGCTTTTTCATACCCTCACCCAGATGACCGAGAATCAGTGCTACAAGCCCTATCCCGACCGCGTAAAATCGGTATATCAGTTTATCCTGAAACTCATTGAGTTCACGGCTGAAAATGGAGAGGAGATCCTTGAGGCCAGGGCTAAATCTAGGGAAGAGGTCAAAGAACAAAAGGTTTTTGTCCTGTCGTATGAGCCCGACACCACCCAATTTGAGCTGATTACATTTAAAGGACTTGACAGGGGCTTCGATGCAAGTCCTCTCACCGGTGAACCGCGATCCATATACGATTACAACAAGCCCTTCACCACCACCATTCCTTTTTATGACCATTTCAAGCCCCTTTTAACGGTAAACGCTCCCAGCTTTTACGTCATACCCCAGGCATGGCCCGAAGTGATTGAGCGACTGAAAATCAACCGCATCAACATGCAGAGGCTTGAGAAAGATACCGTCCTGACTGTTGAAGTCTATTACATCGAAAACCTGAAATGGGGTACCAGGCCGAACAACGGACATTTTTTTCATGACAACTTCACCACCCGCAAGGAGGTTCAGACCATTCCCTATTACGCGGGAGATTACCTGGTGCCGGTAAACCAGGAGTCAAACTACTTCATCGTCAACCAGCTCGAGCCCGAAGGGCCCGATTCCTATTTCAGATGGAATTTCTTCGATGAATGCCTTGAAGACCGTGAATGGTTCTATCCGCATCCTGTGCTGGAGGATAAGATTGCCCGCTTTCTCTCTGAGAACCCCGAGGCCAGGGCGAAACTGGATGCGGCTATCGCAGCCGACCCCACCATGGCCGGCAACCGGGTTGCCCAGATGTACTTCGTCTATACCCGGCTTGGACTCGCCAACAAATGGGTCAACCGCTACCCGGTAACCAGACTGATAATTTAGCCACCTCACCCCCTGACCCCCTCTCCCAGGGGAGAGGGGGCGGTGGTAAAGGCGAACAAACCAGCAACCAGTAACCAGCAACCAGTAACTAGTATGCCTAAATCCGTTTCGAGTCAGCATGTTCCCTCCCCTGCCGGACATTATTCGCAAGCCATGATTCACGGCGACACCGTGTATGTATCAGGATTGCTGCCGGTGCAAAAAGGGGTTGAGATCAATCCGGGTCTCTCGTTCGACGAGCAGGTAGAGATCGTTTTCAACAACCTGAAACAGATTCTTGAGGAGGCCGGCTCATCTTTAAACCAGGTCATCAAAGTGACCGTCTACATTGCTGATATTGCGCTATGGCCTGCCTTTAATCAACTCTATTCCAACATCTTCGGCAATCACAAACCTGCAAGGGTAGTGGTTCCGGTGCCGGAGCTGCATTATGGGTTTAAGTTAGAAGTGGAGGCGGTAGCGGCGGTGGATTAAGAAAGAAGAAAGAGGCCTGAAGAAAATAAGGCTAGGGCTAAGGAGTTAATGCAAAAGTAATACCTGTGTGCCTTACAACTATAATTAACCTACCGTAACCTTTTGTAACCTTCTGTAACCTTTATGTAACTTGCATAAATGAAAACCATCGGTCTTATCGGCGGCATGTCGTGGGAATCCTCGCTCGAGTATTACCGGATCATCAACGAAACAGTCAGGGAGCGAATGGGCGGTCATCACTCTTGTGATTGTCTGATGTATTCGGTGGATTTCGGGATCATCGAAAAGTTGCAGCATGAAGGCCGGTGGGATGAACTGACCCGGATTATGGTGGAAGCCGCATTAAGGCTCGAGCAGGGCGGAGCGGAATTCATCGTGATTTGTACCAACACCATGCACCGGATGGCTACTGACATTGAATTTGCTTGCAGGATACCGCTGCTTCACATAGCCGATGCCACAGCTGAAAAGATTTTGGCGCAAGGATTGAAAAAGGTTGCCCTCCTGGGCACCCGCTTCACCATGGAGCAGGACTTTTACAAGGTTCGCATCCGGGAAAAGCATGGAATTGAGGTGCTGGTGCCCTCGCCCCGGGATATGGAGACGGTTCACCGGGTGATTTACGATGAACTGGTGATGGGCAACATCCGGATTGAATCAAAAAACAGTTATCTAGAAATCATAAAAAGGCTGGCAGACAATGGTGCCGAAGGGGTGATCCTGGGATGCACCGAGATTCCGCTGCTGGTTAGGCAGGAGGACAGTGAATTGCCGGTTTTCGATACAACCAGGATACATGCCGAGGCAGCGGTGGAAATAGCGATACGCGATACGCGATAGGCGATACGCGAAAAATGATGAATGATGATTGGCGAGCAACCTGCAACCAGTAACCAGTAACCAGTATTAACCTTAAAATCCCAAACCAATGATTTACGTTTACATTTTTGTTCCGGTGCTGATCCTATTTTTCGCCGGCATCAGGATCGTTCGTCCTACCCATCGCGCATTGATTGAGCGCCTAGGAAAGTATAACAGGCTGGCAGGAGCCGGATTTCACTGGATCATTCCGGTTATCGACCGGATGTACCCCATCAACATTACCGAACAAATGGTGGACGCTGAGCCCCAGGAGATTATCACCAACGACAATCTGAATGCCAGCGTCGATGCCCAGGTCTATTTCAAGGTCAAAGACGATGAAGAGAGCGTGAAGGGGTCGGTTTACAATGTCAACAATTACCGGATCCAGATTGTAAACCTGGCCCGTACAACCCTGCGTAACATCATCGGCACCATGACGCTGAAATCAGCCAACAGCGAGCGGGGAAAAATCAATGCCGAGCTCTACGGAACCCTGCATATGGAGACTCAAAGCTGGGGAATTGCGATTGTTCGTACCGAGCTTAAGCAGATTGACCCGCCGCGTGATGTTCAGGAGACCATGAACAAGGTGGTAAAAGCTGAAAATGAAAAAATCGCAGCCATCGACTATGCCACAGCGCGGGAAACAGTTGCCGACGGTGAAAAGCGTGCCCAGATCAAAGAGGCTGAAGGGGTCAAGCAGGCCAAAATCCTGCATGCAGAAGGAGAGGCCGAAGCAATCAGGCTGGTGAATGATGCAGCAAACAGATACTTCGTAGGAAATGCTCAGTTGCTGCGAAAACTCGAAGCCATGGAGACCTCTCTGCAACACAATGCCAAAATCGTGGTGCCAACCGGCTCTGATCTGGTCAATGTTATTGGCGAAATGGCCGGCGTTGTGCCCTTCCCCAAAGAGAAACCCCAAGTAAAAGAGTAAAAAAAATTGCCGGCCCCAATGAAATCAGGAATTGAATTCAATTCCTGATTTTTTTTTAATTTTACGATCAGCCCCCCCTCCCAAACGAGTTTAATCGTTTAAACCCTGATCATGCGAATTCTTACCATCGCAAACCTCTTTGGCATGGTCGCAATCATCTGTTCCTGCAAATCCGGGCCCGTTGCGTACGAGAAGGACTTCCCCATCCACATCAGACTATCCGAATTTGCTGAGTCAGACAAGGTGATATCAAAGATCAGCAGTCTTGCCGACAGCATCAGCTATGTCCGTCTTGAAACCGACAACGCACCCATGATCGGATATGGTAATCCTTTTGAGATTCCGGGCGGTTATCTCATCCAGACAAGCACCGAATTGTTGTTCTTTAGCAGCGATGGAAAGTACCTGCATAAAATATCCAAAGTTGGCCGGGGACCCGGGGAGTATAACAGGGTCTCATCGGCTTTCGGACTTGACAGGGAAAGGAAACAGTTATTCATTCCTGACCAGTATCACTCGATGCTAGTCTATGGCTTCGATGGCTCGCTCCGGTCGGGCTTTTCGATCTCAACCGATCATAAGATCGCCGCAGCCATTCCCGATGGAACCTGTTTTACAGGCTCGATGCTTTGCGCAACCCCCAGCGTCGTTTATATGCCGAATGGCGACATATGCTCTGAGGATACGATTCATATTAATCCGGATGAGACCAGAACCGGCGAGGGATCTTTTTATATGTACAGGCTGTTCTTTGTGCAGGCTGACAATGGACTCTGGGTAAATGAGCCGGATACTACATGGCTTTACACAACCTGCTCTGACAAAAAGCCTTTTTTAATCATCAATCCCTTCGCCAGTGAAAATGAAACAACCGCATACATTTACAGGCTGCTGCCCATGACTGACAACTATTTTGCCATCGGGCATAGCGCCTGTGGTTTCTATTCCCTCAATGACCGGCACTATTACCGGATTCAAAGCGACTCGGCCTATTTCAGTCTTGAAGACGACATAGACCACGGTCCTCCTGTTACCTTCTCTCAGGCTCACCAGAGCAGAATGCTGCAATTGGTGCCTGCAGTTGAGCTCCTTTATCCCGATGATCCTTCAAAACAGGCATCCGGCAAACTACAAAAGATCATCAATGAATTGG
>CAYGOU010000179.1:0-6635 GCA_964351455.1 uncultured Porphyromonadaceae bacterium | reverse complement strand
GGATTACATACTGGAATCAATGTAAATGTGAGCATAAATCCTGCTCCGGCTGACCATGGGGTCGTTTTTCAACGGGTCGACCTGCCTGACAAACCACGGGTCCATGCCAAGGTTTCGAACGTGACCGATACTTCGAGAAATACAGTGCTTGAAGAGAGCAATGCCAGGGTAGGGATGGTTGAACATTGCCTAGCTGCACTGACCGGACTCGAGATAGATAATGTGCTGATTGAGGTTGATGGTCCTGAAATGCCTATCCTTGACGGAAGTGCCAGAAATATCACCGATGCCCTGATTACTGCTGGAACCGCCGAACAGGATGCCACCAGAGAATATTTTGAAATTCGTCAACCCCTCCTGTATACCAATGAGGAGAAGGGAATTGAGATCATGGCCCTGCCTGCCGATGAGTTCAACATGAGTGTCATGATTGATTACAATTCTGTTGTGCTCGGAAATCAATACGCCTCCTGGTCAAGAGCCGATGACTTTCGCACCGAAATTGCCCCGGCACGCACCTTCGTTTTTTTCAGGGAACTTGAGGTGCTTTGGAGATCCAATCTGATCAAGGGAGGAAGTCTCGACAATGCCATGGTGATCCTCGAACGCGAAGTATCACAATCTGAACTCGATCGCGTAGCCGACCTCTTCGGGAAGCCAAGAGTTCATGGTCAGGTACAGGGAATTCTGAGTACCACCAAACTTGAATTCAGCAATGAACCGGCCCGCCACAAACTGCTTGACCTCATAGGTGATCTGGCCTTGATCGGAATGCCGGTGAAGGGCAGAATCATTGCCACCCGTCCCGGACACCAGGCCAATGTTGAATTTGCCAAACTGGTTGTTGAGGCAATCAAACAGGAGAAGCTCCGGAATATCGTTCCTCAGTACGACCCTTCGAAAAAGCCTGTTTGCGACATTCATGATATCATGAATCTTCTGCCACACCGTCCACCCTTTCTGTTGATCGACCGAATTGTTAAACTAACAGAAAGTCAGGTGGTTGGTGTAAAGAACGTAACCATGAATGAACCCTTTTTTGTTGGCCATTTTCCAGCTGAGCCAGTTATGCCTGGTGTGCTCATCGTTGAGGCAATGGCTCAGTGCGGAGGTGTTCTGGTACTAAGCAGTGTAGATGATCCAAAGGCCTATAGTACCTATTTTCTTAAAATCGACAGTGTGCGCTTTAAGCGCAAGGTGGTACCCGGCGACACACTGGTAATAAAGCTTGAACTGCTTGAACCCATGCGCCGCGGGATTGCCAGGATGGGTGGACAGGTTTATGTTGGCGACCAGATCGTCACCGAGGGAGAAATGATGGCTCAAATTGTAAAAAACAAATAGACAGAAAACCCATCCCATGAGATCACCACTGGCATCTGTCCATCCCGAAGCCCTGATAGCAGAAAACGTAACCATAGAGCCTTTCGCTACCATCGGAAGGGATGTAACCATCGGAGAAGGAACCTGGATCGGTCCGAATGCCGTGATCATGAATGGAGCAAGAATAGGAAACCATTGCCGGATTTTTCCCGGAGCGGTAATTTCAGCCATTCCGCAAGATTTGAAATACCGCGGCGAGGAGACCTTTGTTGAAATCGGGGATCACACCACCATCCGTGAATGCGTAACCATCAACAAGGGAACATCAGCCGTCGGAAAAACCGTGGTAGGCCACCACTGTCTTATCATGGCCTATACGCATATTGCCCATGACTGTCTGGTTGGCAATCATGTTATTTTGGTTAATTCAACAGGACTGGCGGGTGAGATCGTGGTGGATGATTTTGCCTACGTTGGAGGAATGGTCGGTGTTCACCAGTTTGTTCGCATCGGGGCTCATACCATGTTGCAGGGGGGCTCTATGGTGGGCAAGGATATCCCCCCATTCATCACCGCTGGCCGCGATCCGCTCCGATATGAGGGTCTTAATGTCGTTGGCCTCCGAAGAAGAGGGTTCAACGAAGAAACCATTGGGTCCATACATGCCATCTATCGATACCTTTATCAGAAGGGGATGAATGTTTCTCAGGCCCTGGAGGCCATACGTAACGAATTGCCAGATTCACCAGAACGGAGCCAAATCCTGGATTTTGTTGAAAGCTCCAAAAGAGGGATTGTCAGGTAGTTAAACCCGGTTCTGCCATCCTGCGTCTATTCAAAAGAATTCCATCCCTGTGCCACCAGAGGTATCGTGGATTGGTCAGACAAAACCACCTGATACCCTTCCGACGCCTCAACCATGTGCCCTATTACTGAAATCCCCTTCAGTTGCTGCAACCTCGCGAAATCATCCGGGGCTACTGTAAATAACAGCTCGTAGTCCTCTCCGCCGTTAAGGGCAGCAACAACAGGACTGATCAGCATCTCACCGGCCAGCTTCTCGGTCTCCGGATGAAACGGGATCTTGTCGGCATAAAGCCTGCAACCGAGTTCGGATTGTTGACACAGGTGCAACAGATCAGACGATAATCCGTCTGAGACATCAATCATGGAGGTGGGCTTAACCTCATGTTGCTTTAAAGCGGCTGCAATATCCCTCCTGGCCTCAGGTTTTAACTGTCGCTCCAAGAGGTATGAATAGCCCTCAAGCCGCGGCTGACCTGAAGGATCCTCCTCGAAAAGCCTTTTCTCCCTTTGCAGAAGCAGCAGGCCCAGATAGGCTCCGCCGAGATCTCCTGACACGCAAATCAGGTCTCCCTTGCGGGCGCCGCTGCGCATTACTGCCTGGCCCCTGTTGACAGTCCCCAGGGCTGTAACGGAAATCAACAATCCCGTCAGGCTGCTGCTCGTATCTCCGCCAACCAGGTCAACTTCATAATGGTTACAGGCAAGTTTGATCCCCCGGTAGAGCTCTTCAACCGATTCAAGATCCATCCTGGCCGAAATGGCAATGTTAACCAACAACTGCCGGGGTGTGCCGTTCATCGCATAAATGTCGGAGAGGTTCACCACCACCGATTTGTAACCCAGATGTTTCAAAGGAACATAGGTGAGATCGAAATGTATCCCCTCTGTCAAAAGGTCAGAAGTAACCAGGATCTGCTGCTGTCCGTGATCCAGTATGGCCGCATCATCGCCTATGCCCTTATAAGTACTTGAATGCCGTATAACAACGTCATCAGTAAGCCTCCGGATCAGTCCGAATTCACCCAGATCGCTGATGGTGGTCTTCTTCTTTATGTTCATCGGTATATCCTCCCTTTGCGGCAAAAATACACTTCCCAAAACATTAATCCTTGAGCTTTTCTTACCTTTGCTTTCTATTTAGAAGAATTCTAAATAACTTTGTTGTTCCTCATCAGTCGTGGACAGGAAGTATGGAGAAAGATCAGGATCAGATTATTCAGGAAGTTACCGGCAGTGATTATAAATACGGATTCGTTACCGAAATTGAAAGCGATACCATTCCCAAGGGTCTCAATGAGGAGGTGATTCGAACCATCTCCGGGCGTAAGGGAGAACCAGAATGGATGCTTGAATTCAGGTTAAAGGCGTATCGGTACTGGACCACCATGAAAATGCCCCGGTGGCCTCATCTGAGCATACCGGAAATCAATTATCAGGATATCATCTACTACTCGGCTCCAAAGCAGAAACCGAGTCTTAACAGTCTCGACGAGGTGGATCCCGAACTGCTTAAAACCTTTGACAGGCTGGGGATTCCGCTTAACGAACAGAAGCATCTGGCCGGCGTCGCCGTCGATGCGGTGATGGACAGTATTTCGGTCAAGACCACCTTCAAGGAGACTCTGGCCGAGCACGGAATCGTATTCTGCTCGTTCAGTGAAGCGGTCAGAGAGCATCCTGACCTGGTGAGAAAATACATCGGATCGGTGGTTCCCTATCGCGACAATTTCTTTGCAGCCCTCAATTCTGCTGTTTTTAGCGACGGTTCATTTGTGTATATACCCAAAGGGGTGAGGTGCCCGATGGAGCTCTCAACCTATTTCAGAATCAACGCCGCCAACACCGGACAATTCGAAAGAACCCTGATCGTTGCCGAGGATGACGCTTACGTCAGCTATCTCGAGGGCTGCACAGCTCCCATGCGCGACGAAAACCAGCTTCATGCAGCGATTGTTGAGATTGTTGCCATGGCAGGCGCCGAGGTGAAGTATTCAACCGTTCAGAACTGGTATCCCGGCGATAAGGAAGGAAAGGGAGGAATTTTCAATTTCGTAACCAAAAGGGGATTGTGCGCAGGAGAGCGCTCAAAGATATCCTGGACCCAGGTTGAAACCGGTTCGGCCATTACCTGGAAGTATCCCAGCTGCATCCTGCGCGGAGATTACTCAATAGGGGAATTCTACAGTGTTGCTGTGACCAGCAATCATCAGCAGGCCGATACTGGTACCAAAATGATTCACATCGGAAAGAATACCAAAAGCACCATCGTTTCAAAAGGGATTTCTGCCGGGAAAAGTCAAAATAGTTACCGGGGACTGGTCAGGATCTCGCGGAACGCTGAGCATGCAAGAAACTTCTCGCAGTGTGACTCTCTTTTGCTGGGTGACCGTTGCGGTGCCCACACCTTCCCTTACCTTGAAGTCGATAACCACTCTGCCATCGTTGAGCATGAGGCCACAACCTCCAGGATCGGTGAGGACCAGATATTTTACTGCAATCAGCGGGGAATCGAGACAGAGAAGGCCATCGGGCTGATCGTAAACGGCTATGCCAGGGAGGTGCTGAACCAGCTCCCCATGGAGTTCGCTGTAGAGGCTCAAAAACTCCTGCAAATCAGCCTTGAAGGCTCTGTCGGGTAAACTGAAACGCTGATTAAACAAAAAAAACGCGTTAGCATTATGCTTGAAATTTCGAATCTACACGCATCTATTAACGGTCAGCCCATCCTTCGCGGTATCAATCTCGTAGTCAGGGCAGGTGAAGTGCATGCGATTATGGGTCCCAATGGATCGGGCAAGAGCACCCTCTCAGCCATACTTGCTGGCCGCGATCTTTATGAAATCAACGAAGGAAAGGTGATTTTTGATGGCCGCGATCTGCTCGAAATGGCCCCTGAAATCCGGGCCCGGGAGGGTATCTTTTTGGGATTTCAGTATCCCGTTGAGATCCCGGGAGTATCCATGGTCAATTTCATGCGCACCGCAGTAAATGAACACAGAAGACACAAAGGTCAGCCTGAAATGAGCGCCTCAGACTTCCTGAAGTTTATGCGTGAACGCAAAAGCCTGGTCGATCTCGACTCAAACCTGACCGGAAGGTCGGTCAACGAAGGTTTCTCCGGAGGAGAGAAAAAAAGAAATGAGATTTTTCAAATGGCGATGCTCGAACCACGCCTCGCCATTCTCGACGAAACCGATTCAGGACTTGACATCGATGCGCTCAAAACAGTTGCTCAGGGGGTTAACCGCTTGAGGCGACCCGACAATGCAACCATAGTGATCACGCACTACCAGCGGCTGCTGGATTACATTATTCCCGATTTTGTTCATGTGCTTTACAAAGGGCAGATCGTGAAGTCGGGTGGCAAGGAACTTGCCCTCCTGCTTGAAGAGCGGGGTTACGACTGGATCAAGGAAACCTCCTAATTACTTTTGCATGAGTCAAGTGATTGAAAAACAGCAATTAGACACCTCCCTGGTCAACTGGTATTTTGAAAACCGTGACCTGCTGATGGCTTCGTCCAATTCAATTTTCAACTCGGCGCGCCCCGAAGCAATGGAGAGCTTCAAACGCCTTGGCATACCCGGGAGCGGATCCGAAAATTACAGCTATACCGATGTCAGAAGTGCCTTTCTGACCCCCTTCAACCGCTACATCGAACCCAGAAAAATTCTCTTCTCGGTCGAGGATATGTTTCATTGTGACATACCGGAGCTGGATACCGAACTGATCCTGCTGGTGAATGGCTGGTTCTACGAGAACCGGCCGCGACTTCAGACACTGCCAAACGGCATCATCATCGGCAGCATGTCAGCAGCAGCTAACGAATATCCCGATCTGATCAGCCGCCACTATTCGAAATATGCAGATTTCAGGACAGACGGATTGGTGGCACTGAACACCGCCTTTGCCCAGGATGGTGTTTTCATTTACGTGCCAAAGGGCGCCGGGAATGATAAGGCCTTTCAGATTGTGAATATTCTGCTCTCCCCTGAAGATCTCTTTGTTCAGCACCGCAACCTGGTTATTGTTGAAGACCAGGCCACAGCCCGCATTGTTGTCTGTGACCACTCACTCTCGTCTCACAGGTTTCTGACCAATTCTGTTACTGAAATCTATGTGGGCAGAAATGCCGAACTCAGTTACTACAAGTTGCAGAATGAACACAATCTCTCAAGTCAGCTTGCTTCGTCATTCGTTCACCAGGAGCGAGACAGCCGGGTGGTTTTTAACACCATTACCCTGCATGGCGGCATGGTCAGAAATAACGTTTATGTTAAACTAAACGGAGAAGGGGCCGACAATAAAACCCTCGGTTTTTATCTTGCCGACAAGGACCAGCACATCGATAATTTTACCTTCATCGATCACGCAAAGCCGCATTGTACCAGCGACCAGAATTTCAAGGGGGTGCTCGACGATAAGGCGTCAGGAGCCTTTACCGGTAGGATACTGGTACGGAAGGATGCCCAGAAAACCGAAGCCTACCAGGCCAGTAACAACAT
>CAYGOU010000178.1:0-6653 GCA_964351455.1 uncultured Porphyromonadaceae bacterium | reverse complement strand
TAGTGGCTATGAAGTCATGCCCGCCGCCCAGGGCAGGCCGGAGCTTATTATGGTTACCTTTTGTCAGCCAGATTCACCGGCAAGCTAAACCATGAGATGGTTAATAGGCAACCCATCCGGGAAGGACTGCATCCCCACGATTTCGGGATTATCGCAGGAGGTGGAATTGTTACTCCGGTGAGGGAAGGACTTTCGGTTTTGCTCGATATTAAATACCAGATTGGACTGAAGGATCTGAACCTCGACGGGGCCATTACAGGACATGACCAGGCTCTGATGAACAAAGGCCTGGCCATGAGCATGGGTTTCCTGATAGAAATTGATTAAACCCGTTTTGGCGGAGTAAGGCTTAAAGGGGTCTAATCCAACATATCAAGACTCCTGTTTACGAATCGGTTGAGCGCTTCACCGGTCAGGCGGTTGCCTGATAAAAGGGCAAGGTCGATCATTTGTTTTACCAGTTTCTTTTGATCCGACCACTCCCCGATGAGAGACGCTCTCTCCTTCTCCATTTCCATGATCTGCTTTTCAAGTGATTCCCGCTGATCCTTCTCCTCCTGAGTCTGCTCTTCATATTTCTTCTTATCAAGCAGTGTATTCAGGCTCTCCTGATCCTTCCTGACAGGAGCAATTCTCTCTTCAATTTCCTGAATTCTGGCTCCCAGATCCTGCTCCAGTTCTGCAGACACTTTCCCTACCAGAGGATGGTTGGTGTTCACCACCAGATTCAGCGAGTCGGGAAGATCCTTGTAAAAATCCATTCCGCCACTGAGCCTTGACATCTCCTTCATCCTGCGACTCCATTCTGATTGGGTGATGATCACGGGATGATCCTGTGGGCCAAGCGCCTCCATGGTTACATAGTAACCTTCAGCTGGCTTATGACGGTCGAAAACCGGAGAAAGATGATTCTGTTGGTCAGTGGTTAATGCCGATACCGGCTTTTCCTTCTTTTCGATTAGTTTTTCAATGACATCCGAGTCAACCCTGACAAAGCGGGAGTTTTCAAATTTCTGCTCAAGGTGATTCATGAAATGAACATCAAACTGTCCGTCCATCATGATCACATCATACCCTTTCTTGATGGCCTGCTGGATATAACCATACTGTTCCCCCGGATCGGTGGTATAAAGGTAAACCAGCTGTCCATTTTTATCCTTCTGCTCGCCTTTGATCAGATCGCGGTATTCATCGTAAGTAAAGTACTTACCATCATAGTTTTTTAATAGGGCAAAATCCTTGGCCTTTTCCCAGAATTTCTCCTCGGTCATCATTCCGTAATTGATGAAAAGCTTGAGGTCGTCCCATTTCTTCTCAAATTGGTCCCGCTCGTTCTTAAAAATATCCTTCAGCCGGTCAGCCACCTTTTTGGTGATGTGCGCTGAGATCTTTTTTACATTCTGGTCTGACTGCAGATAACTGCGGCTGACGTTCAGAGGGATGTCGGGGCTGTCAAGGACCCCGTGGAGCAGGGTCAGGAAGTCGGGGACGATGCCCTCAACAGAATCGGTAACAAAAACCTGGTTGCAGTATAGCTGGATCTTGTTCTTCTGAACCTCCCAGTTGTTACGGATTTTGGGAAAATAAAGAATCCCGGTAAGATTGAAAGGATAATCAACGTTCAGATGTATATTGAACAGGGGCTCTTCGGCCATCGGGTAAAGGTCCCTGTAAAACTTCTTGTAATCCTCATCGCTAAGGTCGGCAGGTTTTTTGGTCCAGGCCGGTTCGGTATCGTTGATGATCTTGTCCTTTTCAGTATCTACATTTTTCCCATCCTTCCATTCTTTCTCCTTGCCCATCGCAATCGGAACCGGAAGAAACCGGGAGTATTTGCTTAACAGCTGAAGCAGCCGCTCCTCATCAAGAAACTCAAGCGACTCCTTGTCCAGGTGAAGAATGATGTCGGTTCCCCTGGTATCTCGCTCGATCTCCTCCAGCGTATATTCAGGATTGCCTTTACATGACCAACGAACCGCCTTGCCCCTCTTGTAGGATTTGGTCTCAACCTCAACCCGGTCAGAGACCATAAATGAGGAATAAAACCCCAGTCCGAAATGACCAATGATGGCATTTGAATCCTTCTTGTATTTTTTCAGAAACTCTTCTGCACCGGAGAAGGCAATCTGGTTGATAAACTTCTCTATCTCCTTGGCAGTCATTCCGATTCCATGGTCAGACACTGTGAGTGTTTTGGCCTTTTTGTCGGGGATCACCCGGATGGTCAGATCACCAAGTTCTCCGGTGAACTCTCCGACATTGGCCAGGGTTTTTAGCTTCTGGGTAGCATCAACTGCATTGGAGATCAGCTCCCTGAGAAATATTTCGTGATCTGAATAGAGAAACTTCTTTATAATCGGAAAGATATTTTCCGATGTTACCTGAATCGATCCTTGTTGCTTTGTTGCTTCCATAAATAGATAAGACTAATGGTTCGGCCATCTTTTTCAAAGGATGTGCCAATCGCAGGATTGTGACAAATAGGCAGAAAGGCCCCTGTTATCCCTGGGTTACCAATCCGGTTGTATAATCAAGTTCACTTCCAAAGAGGCTGTGAGGAATGCTGAAAATAACCAGGGTCATAACGGCGGCCAGAATAACCAGCCATGGCCTTTTATTCTTGCGGGTTCCGACCAGGGCAACTACCCAGAAAATGAATGCGAACAGGGTTTTGTTGTCAGTCAGGTCCCATCCAAAGGGAACACCGGTCCACCAGTCACCGAAAGCGTACCACTGAACCCATGGGCCAAAAACGCCCCCTCCCAGGAATAGCAGCACAAAAGTTATGATGGTCATCAGACGGAACCGGTTGATCCGGACAAGAGCGTACAATCCTGCCACCGTTGAAACCAGCATGGTCATGAACATCAGAATAACATGAATAATGAGCACTGTGGAAGGCACATTGCCCTTGAATCTGATGACCACGGGCTGATCATGGGCAATGAAGCTCTTTTGACCGTCTTTTTCTATCGAAATATAGTATTCAAGCTTTCCGGCCGGCGGTTGCATGGGCAGGTAAGCAGCCATTGCCGGTCCTTCCTTCATCTTCAGAACCTTAGTCATGAATTTCGAATGATAGCGAATATCCTTCAGTACAAAAGGCTTTTCTGTCCACTCTTCCTGCACCTTGAATCTTTTATAAAAAATCCGGGCATCCACCGTGGTATCGGTTGTGGGGAAAATAATCCTTGCATCCCGCTCACCACCGGATCGGTAGAGCCTTACCGTATATACTGAATCGCCTACCGTCACATCCACATCCTTGGGATGGGTTGGCCCTGTTTTTCTTTGATAATATGCCGCAAGCAGAGTAATAAGTATGGCAAAAATCCAAATGATCAGTTTTTTCATGTTTCTATAATTGAATGATCAATACTAGTTTAACTTCATCTCTCAGAACATCGACAGAAATCACCTGTCCGGGTTTTAACTGCTGTAACCGGGTCATGTATTCATAAATGTTTCCAACAGGCTTCCCGCTGATCCCAGTGATAACATCCCCCTTCAACATCCCACCAAGATCAGCTGGTTTTCCAGGGGTAACAAAATCGACCCTGAGTCCCTCATTACCGGATCCGGCGAAATCAGGCATGATCCCGAACGTTACCTTGAGGTTCCTTCTGCCGGAGGTTGCAGTTCGCGGACCCGCCTCCGTAAAGGTAAGATCTGAATCCAGGCGTTCAATCTCCCAGGCTATGGATGCTATTGCTTCAGACAGCGTTTTCATGGATTCATAATCCAGCTTGTCAGGAGAATCATGCGGAGTGTGGTAGTCTCCATGGGCCCCGGTAGAAAAATAGAGAACCGGTATCCCTGCCTGATAAAATGCAGCATGGTCTGAGGGACCGTAACCTTCAGGTGAACGCGATGGTTTAAAACCTTTGAAATCTATTTCATCGAGAATGCGGTCAAGCTCAGCTGCGGTTCCTGTTCCACCGATGCTAAGACTTTTTTGAGCATTGGGCCGGCCAATCATGTCGAGGTTGATCATACCAGATATGTCAGAAGGCTTTATCCATCCGGATTCAACAAAATGCTTCGAACCCAGCAGCCCCAACTCCTCCCCTGTAAAGGCTATGAAAAGGACCGGACGTTTCAGGCTGTCTTTTCTGGCTGCAAACCAACCGGCGATTTCAAGCAATCCTGCAACTCCTGAAGCATTGTCGTCGGCTCCGAAGTGGACCGCCAGGGTATCGGGCTGCCGTGAACTGCTTCCGTCGCCTCCCATACCCAGGTGATCGAAATGGGCGCCTATAACCAGCCATCCATGCTCCAGATCCGGCAGTCGCGAGGGCAGGTAGGCCATTGCATTCCTTGTTTCAGCCTGATTAACCCGGAGCTTGACCTCAAGAGAAACCTGGAGACCGGTCTTGAACGAAACCGGTATCCTCTCATCATTAAGGCTGGATTCAATCCGTGCAATGTTGGTGCCTGCAGAGGCAAGCCATGCATCCGCCAAATGACGGCCAATCCTGACCACCGGTATCCCTGCAGTATTCTCCCGCCGGCTCTCGAATGAAAACTTATCACCCTCATCGTAGGCCGGACCCGCGACCAGCAATACGGCAGCAGCTCCCCGGTCTTTTGCGTTTAAAACCTTTGAGCGAATGGCACCGGCCTGTTCATAGGGATCCTCTCCTTCACCAGAAAACTCAGGTGCTCCCAAAAGAATCATAACCACCTTGCCATTCACATCCAGTTCCCTGAAATCATCCCATTCAGGAGAGCCCTGCTCAAGTATAAATCCATACCCGGCCACCACAACTTCTCCTTCAGCCTTGGCTGTCTCGCTCATGGCAAGCGGAACAAAGTCAATTCCCAGTTTGTAGTAATCACCCCCCTGTTGAAGTTTCGAAGACGAATCGAGTTCAACTCCTAGGGTAAGTGAGAAACTACCAATAGCCGGATCATCGGGTATAATCATTCCCATCCTCCGGAATTGCTGTTCAATGTATTCAGCACTCAACCGGTCACCGTCCGTACCGGTCATCCTGCCTTTGAATTCATCAGAGGCAAGATGGTAAACATGCTCACTAAGCTCTTCCGCGGTTATTTCAGGATTTAACCTCTTTGAGCAGGATAGGGCTATTAAGGGTATCCAAAAAAGAATGATAAACCGTAGTTTCATAAACCAAGAATTGTATGAGTGGGCAAAAATAACCAATTCATCATGATCGAAATAAAAAACCTGACAAACATCACAATCTAAACTGACAAATGTTCTGAATGAATAGTCGAACGATTGGTATTTTTGCATCGGTTATTGAGGGCAGACACCCCGCTAACCAACGCATAAGTTCGCACTCGATCCGTTCTGGATCAATTTCATAGGTTAGGTTTTAGGTTAGTGAAAATCCGGATTCCCAATCCGGATTTTTACTATTTTTGGGCTCAAAATATCAGCAAACATGAGAATTTCCTATAACTGGCTTCGGGATTACCTGATGATTGACCTTGCACCTGAAAAGGTCGGCCAGATCCTCACCCAAATAGGACTTGAGGTGGAAAACATGGAACACACAGAATCGGTTCCGGGAGGATTGAAAGGGCTGGTTGTTGGCGAAGTGATGGCCTGTGAGAAGCACCCCAATGCAGATTTGCTGACCATCACCCTTGTGAGCACAGGAGGGCGGGATCCTTTGCCAATCGTATGCGGGGCACCCAATGTGGCCAAAGGGCAAAAGGTGGTAGTAGCCCCTGTCGGAACTGAACTTTCCTCCGGTGGCACCTCATTTACCATAAAAAAAACAAAAATCAGGGGTGAGGTTTCAGAGGGAATGATCTGCGCCGAGGATGAAATTGGTATCGGAGCCGACCACACCGGAATCATTGTCCTTCCTGACCATCTGACCCCGGGAACTCCGGTATCAGAAGTCTTTCATGTTGAATCGGATACAGTTTTTGAGATCGGACTGACCCCCAACCGCATCGACAGCGCATCACACATTGGCACCGCCAGGGATCTCAGGGCCTTTCTCAGCCTCGAGCAGCAGGTCAACATCAGCCTGCCCCAGGTTGATCCATTTCCCATTAACAATCGCGAACTTGAGATAAAGGTCAGAGTTGAAGACACAGAAGGTTGCATCCGCTATTCAGGTTTATCCCTTACCGGCATTACCATCGGTGAATCCCCTGAATGGCTGAAAAAGAGGCTTACAGCCATAGGTCTGACCCCCATTAACAATGTGGTTGACATCACCAATTATGTTCTGCATGAAACCGGACAACCCCTGCATGCATTTGATGCGGATAAGATTTCAGGAGGAGAAGTCATTGTCAAAACGCTCAAAGAAGGCACAGTGTTCGTCACCCTTGACGGACAGGAACGTACGCTGAGTGCTTCTGACCTGATGATATGCAACCGGAATGAGGGTATGTGCATGGCCGGGATCTTCGGTGGCCTGAATTCAGGAGTTACCGAAAAAACCACCAGGCTCTTTCTCGAGTCGGCCTGCTTCAGTCCTGTGCGAATCCGCAGAAGTGCCAAAAGGCATCAGCTCAGTACCGACTCGTCGTTCAGGTTCGAAAGGGGTACCGACCCGAACGGAACCATTTTTGCCCTGAAACGTGCCGCAATGCTGATTTGCGAAATAACGGGAGGAAAGGTCTCCTCAGAGATTATCGATGTATATCCCGAACCGGTTGAACCA
>CAYGOU010000177.1:0-6655 GCA_964351455.1 uncultured Porphyromonadaceae bacterium | reverse complement strand
GCTATGAAGTCTTCAGAGAGCAAATCCTCAACCCGCAGGGATTTTATCAGGAAAAGCGCTGCCGGTGCCACCGGAATCCTCATTGGAGGAATGGGAATGTCAGCCGCAAGCTATGCCAGGATAACGGGAGCCAACGACAGGATCCGGGTAGCGGTTGTGGGGGTAAACAGCCGTGGAGGAGCCCATATCGATGCAGTGAACAAAGATCCCCGGGCCACAGTGTCGCACATCTGTGATGTGGATACTCTGGTGCTCGAAAAAGCAATGGAGTTCGCCAGAAAGGGAGGAAACGAGCCTAAGGCGGTCAGGGATTTCAGAAAACTGGTTGAGATGAATGATCTTGATGTGATCACCATCGCAACTCCCGAGCACTGGCACGCCCCCATGGCCATCATGGGTGTGCTGGCCGGAAAGCATGTTTACCTTGAAAAACCGAGCAGCCACAACATCCATGAAAACGATCTGATTCTGAGGGCCTGCAAAAAATCCGGCAAGCTGATCCAGATGGGGAACCAGCAGCGCTCTTCAGCCACTTCGACTCAGGCCATACAGGAGATCCGCGAAGGGTTGATCGGCAGCGTATATCACGGCAGGGCATGGTACGCAGCCACTCGGGGATCCATAGGATACGGCAAAGCCGTCGGGGTGCCTGAACATCTTGACTGGGAACTGTGGCAGGGACCGGCACCCAGGAGAGACTACCGCGACAACATCGTTCACTATAACTGGCACTGGTTCAAGCACTGGGGAACCGGTGAAGTACTCAACAACGGACTCCACGAGTACGACATCTGCCGATGGGCGATGGGACTGGGATATCCTGAAGAGGTGGAATCATCGGGAGGGCGCTTTTTCTTTCAGGATGACTGGGAGTTTTTCGATCATCAGCATGTGGTCTTCAAATATCCGGGAGGCAGAATCATCACCTGGGAGGGCAACAGCTGCAACGGACTGCCGGTGCTGGGACGGGGACGGGGTTTACTGCTCTACGGAACAGAAGGAAGTATGATGCTCGACCGCAACGGTTACATTCACTACGATAAAAATGGCAAGTTGGTCAGGGAGGTTAAGGAGAGGGAGCTTTCGGCCACCATGAATACCGTGGGATCCGGCAACCTCGATACCGAGCATTTCATCAATTTCCTGGATGCCATTGAAGGAAAAGCTAAACTCAATTCTCCCATTTCCGAAGGAGTCATCAGCGTGAACATGGGACATCTGGCCAACATTGCCCAGTTTACGGGCGAAAAACTGAGGATCAACCCATCCAGCGGAGAGGTGCTCAACAACCTGAAAGCGAAAGAAATGTGGGGCAGGGATTACCAAAAAGGCTGGGAACCGCAAGTTTAAACCTAATCCGCTTCTCACTAGTTTAACAGCCTGTCAATCTCCTTCATAAAATCCTCAGCCTTCTCTTTAGAGTTTGCCCTTCGCTGGTGGATGTGACCCTTAACCGGATGCTGGTTCAGAAACGAAGGAGGCCGGTATCTGAAGGTGACCCAGGGAAAAACGATTCCGAGGGCCTTCAGGTAGGCCGTCACCCGGCTCCTGCCGGCCAGTCCCGCTGCATTGTCTCCTTCATCCTGAAGCCGGTGGTAAACAATCTCCCGGATGATTCCCTGCTTCTGAAACGCAAGCAATTTGAGAAACAGGTCAGAGCGCTCTGAAAGCACCGTGGTACCCAGAACGAGGCTGAAGGATTGAGGAAGGGTACCCCGATTCAGAAAGTCCGCTTTGGCTCTGACCTGCTGCGGAATAGAGCTCCCTGCAGGATTCATGATTGTTGAACGGGAAATCAGAGAAGCCAGGAAACATCCGAACTGAGCCGCCACCACCGAACCATAGCTCGATCCAACCAGGATCACCCCGGATTTCTCCCCTTTACCACTCTGGTCAAAATCACGCGAATTTGCTGTGATCTGCTCAAGGGCCCGTGTCATGTATGGACGGCTGAAAGGTCTCCTGAATGGTCTTTGGGCCCAGGTAAGTGCCCACAAAACGTTAAAAAACGACCAGGGGTGGTATATTCCTTCAACCACCCCGAAACGTTCGCCATAGCGTTCGGTCATGTTACCAATAAAGGAACGGGTAAAAAGATTGATCCGTCCGTTGGCAAAGGTACCACCGGCAAAAAACCAGATCTTAGGATGGGCTTCATCCATAGGACGTTCAAATGAAATGAGGTGCAATTTAAGAAAGCCCGGCTTCTTTCCAAAGCAGAGGAAACTATGATCTAACTGTAAATCTATATTTTGTTATTTCTATAACAGTATTCTTTTCTCAATATTTTTTAGTCTTATTATTCATTCTTCTTAAGCTTATTTAGAATTTGTTTAGAATGCTTCGCTCATTTCATTCCGAAAACCACTGTTTGCAGGCGAAACAACCACCATACCTATTTTTGGCTAGAACTATTTGATTCAATGATATTTAGCAATAGGTTTACGACGCCATAAAATCGACCTGACTTACATGAAAGGTCATCGGTTGATTGAACGTTCACGAACAACTAGCAAAAAATGAAACTCAAGTCTTTTCTTTTTAACAATTTTCAGAATGCATCGGCAAATTATTTAAAACTTTGTCTGTATATGCTGCTTGCCCTGGCCGGGCCGACAACCGGCGTATTAGCCCAGACCAGCGGAAAAATCACACCCATATTGGAATGTATTGAAGACCTTGGCAATGGAAAGTTTCGTGCCAACTTCGGGTACTTCAACTCCGGGTATGAGGTGATTCAGGTTGAACAGAGGCACAGTCAGGTTATTGTCAACGGTCCAGGAAAACCCACTCCTGCGATCAATGTTTTTGAACCGGGGCGTCACGATTATGTTTTCTCAAAGGAATTTTCAGCGGGCAGCCGACTTCGCTGGCGCTTGATTCTGCCCAAAGGTGAGGTCATTGAGATTCAGGCCTCGGCAAGCTCAAAAATCTGCTCCGGACAGGGAGCCATCATACCCTATTATTATCCACCTGAGGGGGGCCGTTTGGAAAACTCGGTGATAGGTCCCGAATTGACCTCGCTGCACTATCGGCACGCTGCTTTAGGAGTGGTTGAATCAGATGATATCTTTCAGATCAGCAGCAGTGGAGACCGGGTATTCATTAAGCTGATAACACAACCGGGACAGTTTCAGGGAGCGCTCTCCTTGCTTTCTCAACCGGGATATGAATTGGACGGACAGGCGTATGATGAGGAGACATTAACCTTTACCGGTTATTTCCTCATTGAGAACCTTTTAAATATTGACGGTTACCCCGAACTTTTCAATTATGGCAGGCCCGTTTATCCGCCTATGACAAATTCAGGTTTGACCACCACCCAGGGAGATCGTGCGGTTCGTGCCGATTTCACCAGAAGCGGGTATGACCTTGCAGGGAGGAATGTCACGATAGGTGTTATTTCCAACAGTTTCAACACACTTGGCCGGGCCGATGAAGACGTGGCCAACGGAGACCTCCCTGAAGGGATCGTAGTTCTCAAGGAATATCCCCGTAGGGCTTCAGACGAAGGCAGGGCGATGATGCAGATCATCCATGACCTTGCTCCGATGTCATCACAAGTATTCAGGACAGGGTTCATCAGTCCTGAAGACATGGCTCTGGGAATCGACGAGCTTCGACAGGCAGGGTGCGACATCATAGTTGACGATGTAACCTTTATCACGGAACCTTTCTTTAAAGACGGGATTGTTGCAAAAGCTGTAGATGCGGCTGCCGCACTGGGGGTTTCATACTTCACCTCAGCAGGCAACTTCGGAACCAAATCCTATGAAGGATACTTCTCACCGGCAAATGCTCCTGCTGGAATTTCAGGCTCGGCGCATCAGTTTGCCAATGGAGACCTCCATCAAAAGGTATCACTGGCCCCCGGAACCTATACCATTGTTCTTCAATGGGAAGATGAGAACCTCGTCCAAACCGACCTCGACATCTACCTTTCTGACGAAGATGGCAGCAATCTGCTGGGATTCAACCGCAACAACCTGGGAGGAGACCCCATTGAAGTACTTCCCTTTATTGTGAGGGGCGAAACGATTAACAGCAACATCGTTATTTCGAAATCTTATGGAAACAATGTAAGGTTCAAATACATCGTATTTAGGGGACAGATTGGCATTACTGAACATCAGGCGGGTACATCGACAATCGTCGGACATGCAAATGCATCCGGCGCCATGACGTTAGGCGCGGTCGCCTTCTTCAACACCCCGGCTTACGGAGTTTTCAACCCTACCATTGCAAGCTTTTCGTCGACTGGAGGAACCACCATCACCGGAGAATCCACTCCTCGTTTAAAACCGGATTTCGTGGCTCCCAATGGTGTCAATACCACCGTTTTTATGGGATCTGACTATGATGACGGAGACCAATACCCAAATTTCTTCGGAACTTCTGCCTCCGCACCCCATGCAGCCGGAGTTGCTGCTCTGCTAATGGAAGCCAGAGAGAAATATTCGGGACAAAATTCCGTGGGCCCTGAAGACATCAGGGGGATGCTCGCATCGGGTTCAATAGATATGCATGATACAGGTTTTGACTTGATGTCAGGTTATGGACTCATACAGGCTGACGAAGCCATATCCGGGTTTGCCACCCCAACTCCGGTGGTACATTCATGGAGTATTCCTGAGGGTTCCGATGGAAGCGAACCATTTATATTAACCATTTCAGGGGAGTTTTTTACCTCCGATTCAGAAATTCTTTTCAGGGGCGAACCTCTACAGGATGGCACCAGCTTTATAAGCACCAATGAAATTTCCGGCACCATTCCAGCTTTTTTCGGAAATCCAACCATCCAGGTCTATAACGAACCGATTTCACTCACAGGCATCGACGGCGGCTATTCAAATTCATTCTCTGTCTTTGATATTCCGAAAGTACCGGTTTTGGTTGAGGCCGTTAACCAAACCATGAGATACGGAGAGCTTGTGCCTGATTTTTCAATTTCATTGACGGTTGGCGAACACAACATCGAAAATCCTGATGAAAACCTGCTGGCTGATTATGGGTTGACTTCCATTGCTTTTTCAACCAATGCAACCAGTTCCAGTGATGTCGGTTTCTATTTTATCCGGCCATATCTGACCGAAGAGATGGCAGTAGGATACGAGGAACTTTACATCTATAACTTTTCAGAAATAAACATCGACGGTATTGAATACCGGGGTTTTACACAGACAGAAGGATCCGGAGCTTTGAGAATTGACAAGATGCCACTCATCATCACCCCGCAACCAAAGTCGATGACCTATGGTGATGACCTGGGAAGCCTTGATTTCCGGTTCAATTATGAATTTGACCGGAGCAATCTGGGTACCGACCTCGATCAGATCCTGATCACTGAACACCAGGAAAAGCTTGCAGATGGATTGGCCCTGGTTAACGGAATCCCTTTGGTCAATGGTATCCCGCTGGTAAACGGAATTCCGTTGGTGAATGGGATTCCGCTTGTTAACGGCATTGCACTGGTAAATGGAATTGAGGTGAGAGTGGATGAAACCGGTACTTACATTAACGGTGTAATGGTTGAGGCCGGGATCGCCCTGGTCAATGGCATCCCCCTGGTAAATGGAATCCCCCTCATTAACGGTCCTGATATTCAGGATGGAATAGCCCTTGTCAACGGAACCGAAATAACTGTAATCAACGGAATCCTGACCAGGATCGGGGAAACCGCCGTTGACGGGATTCCGCTCGTTAATGGGATCCCGCTGGTAAACGGAATCGCCCTGGTGAACGGAGTCAGGGTTGAGGTAAATGAAAGCGGCACCTTTGTCAATGGGATGCTGGTTGAAGCCGGAATTGCACTGGTGAATGGAATTCCGCTGGTGAATGGAATTCCACTGGTGAACAGCACCAACATACTGGATGGGATTGCTCTGGTAAACGACCTCTATTACTCAGTAGAGAACGGTATTCCACTCGTTAATGTCTCCGCAGCCGGGATCGCCCTGGTCAATGGTATTCCTTTGGTAAACGGAATCCCGCTGGTAAATGGAATACCGTTGGTAAACGGAATCCCGCTGGTCAACGGGATAGCTTTGGTCAATGGCGGTCAGCTTGATTTCTCATCGGTTGAGAACCTTAGCCTGATGGCTGCAAATGCCCTACTGCAAGAGGATGGCATTGCACTGGTAAACTCCACACTATTTTATGATGCAATTGATCCCAATCTGGGTGAAGTGGCGATCGAAAACGGTATAGCGCTGGTCAATGGAATTGCCCTGGTGAATGGAATTGCCCTGGTTAACGGTGAACCCATATCCAACGGCATTGCACTGGTGAACGGAATTCCGCTGGTGAATGGTTTAAGCGGCAATGGAAATTCTCAATCCTTGATCCTGTTCAATGAATCCGATCTGACTGAAACCGGTGAAACCATCTTCGGCCCGATGAATCTGGTAACAGGCACTGAAGCCGGACAGCATTGGATCATCCCCGGTGGGTTCTTCTCTGAAAACTTTGAGGTCACCTATTCATTAGGGATGCTGACCATCAATAAGGCACCCCTGACCCTCACAGCTGAAGATAAGGTCATTCGTTTTGGCGATCCCCAGCCTGATTACACCCATTACTGGTCGGAGTTTGTTAACAATGAGCTGCCGGAGGAGGTGTTTGGACCTGAAATCCCAAGCTTCTCTCTCGACAGGCC
>CAYGOU010000176.1:0-6676 GCA_964351455.1 uncultured Porphyromonadaceae bacterium | reverse complement strand
TATCTCTCTGCTATTGGGTTCCTCATTCATGGTACTGGTTCTGGATCCGTTCAGCAATTTCGGGCGCATACAAGCCAACCTGACCCGACCGGTCTTAATGGGTATTACAAATCTATCATCGATCATCTTTAAGTACCTCGGTTCATACGCCGTTTCCAGCACTCCCATGACAGGATTCAATCCATGGTCGGCTCTTTTCTCGCTTGCCTTTCTTTTGCTCATTCTTTTAACCTCTCTTCGGCGAGGACGCTGGTTTTGTAATTATCTCTGTCCGGTTGGAACCCTGTTGGGCTGGATTTCAAAGGTTAGCGTTTTTAAGGTCAGGCTCAACAGGCATGCATGCACCGACTGTAAGGCCTGCGCCCTTAGCTGCAAGGCAGAATGCATTGACCTCCGGAATTACCGGATTGACTATTCAAGGTGTGTCGACTGCTTCAATTGTCTGGATGCATGCAAATTCGATGCACTGACCTTCGCCGTGCAAGGAAGCTCGCAACGGTCCAGATCCCTCAAGTCCGATTCCCTCAATGACCGGTACGACGCCAACCGTAGGCTTTTTCTCATGGGCTCAATGACCATGCTGGGGACCATGGTTGGAATACGGCAACTTGCCCGGGCACAAAACGCAGAGGTTCCGCCAAAGCCCAAACAGGACACCACAATACCAGAGGAGCGAGCCTTTCCGGTTTCCCCGCCTGGCTCGCTCAGTCTGAGACACTATACCCGGCAATGCACCGCCTGCCATCTGTGCGTGTCATCTTGTCCAACCCAGGTGTTGCAACCCTCGCTGCTGCAATTTGGAATCGAAGGAATCTTTCAGCCCAGGATGGACTTCCACGCCGGTTTCTGTAATTACGAGTGCACCCTGTGCGCCGATGTCTGCCCTTCAGGTGCCATTCTGCCACTTGAGAAGGAGAGAAAAAAAAGGGAGCAGATCGGGGTGGCGAAATTCATCAAGGAAAGTTGTGTGGTCTATACAGATGAAACCCTATGTGGAGCGTGCAATGAGCATTGTCCCACCAAAGCGGTAAAAATGATTCCATATAAAGACACCTTGCTCATCCCCAAAATGCAGGATGACCAGTGCATTGGATGCGGTGCCTGCGAAAATGTTTGTCCCACTCGTCCCTTTCGGGCCATCTACGTGGATGGAAATGAGATTCACGCAACCTCGCGCGAACCCGATAAAGTGGAGTTCGATAAAAGCGTGTTAGAGGAGTTCCCTTTTTGAGAGCCCTTTGACGGACAAATATTATTATTTGACCTCCTCCTTCTTTCGACTGGCGGTGAAAGGAATGTCACCCTGGGAGGTATTGGCCTTTCCGGTAATTTTATTCTCCTCAAAGGTGGCCTTTATCATGACCGACTCGCTCTCGATGTAAACAGTGAAGCTGAGTACAGTCTTTTCATATTTTACATTATACCCCTTGATCGCATATTCGCCGAGTTTGAGGCTCACCGTGTAGGCATCCTTCTCCTTGCCAACCAGAATGTCTCCGGCCTGATATCCGTAGGGGGCATCGGGAGCACTGTATGTCCATGTGCCAACCGGGTTAACATCCTTGGGATTATCAGTCGCAGCGTAAAGAGCCATGCCGGTTGCCAGAACCAGCGTAAGCAGGAGCGATAGTTTTTTCATAGACTTAAGGTTTAGTGATTTGTGAATGCAATATAGTCAAAGCTGAAAATTGTTCATTGCGTGAAAGGGCCATGAATATCGAATTCATCATACATTTGGGTTATGATCTCCTTCAGGTTGTTTTGCCCTATCCTGCTGTTTTCCATCCTGGTTATTCCCTGCCCCGGCCAGCTGGTGCATGTCGATGACTTTGGATCAAGACGGGTCGAAGAGATTAGGTTTGAAAAGAACTGGCGCACCAAAGACCCTGTTCTGCTGGCTGAACTGGAGTTTTCATCTGAGCAGGAGATTGGCAGTACTGAACTTGAAAACTCACTGCGTAAGATCTGGAACCTGGGCAATTTTGCCGAGGTCAGCCATCGCTGGGATAGCCTGCCGGGCAGGGGATATATACTATACATCAGCGCCAGGGATGCCATTACCATAAGCCCCATTTTGTCAGGCTGGACCAATCGGGGTTCGGGCGCACTGAAGCTGGGACTTGAAGATCGAAACCTTTTGGGACGTAACATTCGTTTTGAAGGACGGTTGCAACTGGGAGAGCCCATGGTTGGATCGTTGAGGCTTACCATTCCAAGGCAGCTGCTCTATCGAAACATGACTGTTTCTGTCGCAATGCTTGAGGAGCGCATGCACCTGCCGGAATGGTCACCAGTACACGGAACCGGCTCAACAAATATGCAATTGAACCTGCGTACACGTAAAGCTTTACTCAGGTTGGGGAATCCCTTTCATGAGGATTTCATTTATCGTTTTTCTCCCGATTTTCAGCTTTCCTATATACAAACATCTTGCTGGCAGCATGTTCTGACCAGTCAGGAATCTTTTACATTCGCCTCGGCTGACAGCCTCCTTAAGGCAAATTGGCTCGAAATCAGATTTTTAGAGCAGGTTGGAACCCTCACCCGAAAGCTGCACCAGACGGAGGGCTTCCAGTTTTTGGTGGAAATGGCTGCCGGAAGGGTCCTTGCACCTCCTTCAGATCAAGCGTGGGAGCTTGTCACAGGGAAGCCCCTCGCAGCCGCATATCTTTCACTGGATGGGTCGGCAGAGTGGCATGAGATACTTGCTCCCCGATGGCAGTCAAGCCTGAGGTTCGACCTTCATCTGAGCAACAGCCGATGTCCGGCTCAGTGGAATATTTACGACGGCAGCAGGGTGACCGGCATACTTCCGGGTCAACTCGCATCCCCGGTAAACGGACATGGTTATGCGGGTATCCATTATACCTGGTTCAGCCACCCATGGCTGACCCTCGAGCAAAACCTTTTTGCGCTTTATGCCTTTGCCTTGCCTGGTTTTGATGCGAATTCAGGTACAAGGCACCATTATGCTCTGGGAACCGGACTCGAATTCTCTGTACCCATGTATCCCAAAGCAGGATTGCGGATAAGTGTTTTTTACAGCGGAAGTGGAATGCCCTGGTACTTTATTGAGCTATAATCGGTTAAGTGATGGGCTGAATTCATTGCTCGTGTTCTGACTTCCGATCCCCTCTTGATAAGCCATTTCCGGCAAATTTATACCTTCATGGCAACTAAATGCTGACACCATGAAATTATCCCTGACGCTGCTGTTTGTTGTAACATTTTTGCTCTTCAATGGAGGGTGCAACCGATTCACCAGGAGTGGCAGGGAGAATCATTCAGCAGATCGTCTTAAATTCATTTTCATTACCTGTGTGGTCAATGAGGATTTTTTCAAACCTGTTATTAAGGGAATGGGGGATGCAGCCCGGATGATGGATGTTGAATGCACCTTTACCGGAACCGTGGGAGTGGATGTGGTGGAGCAGGCTGAGATGGTCAGAAAGGCCATCCGGGATGGCTATCATGGGATCGCCCTGAACATCATTGATCCGTTGGCTTTTGACGATGTGGCTCTGGAGGCGGCTGAAGCCGGGATACCCCTCGTTGCCTTCAATGTGGATGATCACGACACCCCTAATGCGAGACTTGCTTCATTTAATCAGCAGCTTTATGAAGCAGGTCTTACGCTCGGCAGGGAGGTGGCAAAGCAAATTCAGGATGACAGCCACATTCTGATGACCATGCACGCAGCGGGTGTTTCAGCCCTGAATGACCGCTTGAGGGGAGTTCAGGATGCTCTTGGCGACTCAGGACTGAAGAATCTTTCGTGGAAGGTGATCATTACCGGAAATACCGCAGTGGAATCATCCAGAGTCATTGCAAACGAACTCGAGGCAGATTCAACAATCGGTTGGGTGCTTTGCACCGGACAGGCAGATACCGAGGGGGCGGTACTCGCCATTTCAGATGGTTTTGCTCATCGAGGCTGTCAGGCAGCAGGCTTTGATCTGACTCCAACAATTTTGAAAGGCATTCAACAGGGGCATCTCTTCTTTACCATCGACCAGCAACCCTATATGCAGGGCTTTTACCCCGTTATACAGCTCGCCCTTCTTATACGCTATGGCATAAAGCCATCCAGCATCGATGCCGGAGCATCCCTGGTCACAAAGGAAAATGTTGGGTTTATCACGGAGCTGACCCAACAGGGCTATCGCTAGGTGAACTGAGGGTTTCATGGGGATTTTCGGTGATGTCCGGCAGAAGTAGGTTAAAGAGTGTTAATACTTGTAGCATTTTCGTCAATACAGCGTTATAAGCATACATAATCAGACAAGAGGGCTGCTGCGAGCAGAAAAGTGAACCTCTGAATCAGCCCCGGGAACGGCACACCCCGGGGTTTTTTTATTACTACCTAATGAAGGTGTGAAGGACTAACCAGCATAGGCTTTATGCCCATTTTGCAGGCTCCCCCCTGCCCCTGCGGGCCCGAGGTGATGGAATTACGCAGGAATTTGGGCCCTCAGGGGGTGGTAAGGAGAGAAACTTGGGGTTTCTAAACAGGGATTCGATTATATTAGCCTGTATATTGTTAATCCGGAAATTGATGCAGAGGTTACCCCTTTCTGAGCAGAAAGTTATTAACAATCTTTCGCGGTCCAGATTGGAGACTATTGTAAGGACCATCACCAGCAGGTGGGAAGAGATACCCGAGCCTGGTTTGATGACAGGACTTACAGGTGTGGCAACACTATTATTTCATTATGGACGCAGCCAGGGTTCAGACCGAATCGAAAACCTCGGTTATCTTGCTCTTGAGAAGGCTTTAGGCTCAATTGATAAAGGATTCAACTGGCCTTCTTTTGCTACGGGGCTCGCCGGAATGAGATTTGCTCTTCACCACCTTGGTGAACAGCAATTTATTAACCAATCAGAGGCATCCGCACTCGACACCCTGGAGCCGCTGCTTTTTGAATTCGCTCTCCGGAAGATGAAGGAGGGTGAATACAATTACCTGCACGGAGGATTGGGTTACCTGCTTGGATCTAAATCGGGATCCGGATCTGAGCCAAACGTTACCCAACTTATCTCATTGCTAATGGACCACAGCATTGCTCCCCGTCCCGGACAAATTGCCTGGGAAGCCCACAATCCCAAAACCGGGCAGGCTGAGATTAACCTAGGGCTTGCGCATGGTGTGCCCGGCATTATGCTTCTGATGGCTGGTAGCCTCGAAGGCCGGAATCCGAAGTTGGGGGGAGCCGGAAAGGAGCAGTCTGAGATGATGGTTTCAGCTGTTAATTCAATTTTTGATTTCTTGATGGATTGCAGGCTAGAGAAGGCATCCAATGGTTCTCTTTTTCCTCACAGGATGGTGGAAGGAAAGCCGGATAAACCGGGTCGGCTTGCCTGGTGTTACGGTGATCCGGGGGTTGGAGCTGCACTTTGGCAAACAGGACTGTTAATGCAGAGGTCGGATTGGCAATCCATAGCATTGGAGGTTCTTACAAAGGCATCCATGAGAATAAGAAACCGCGAAAACAGGATTTATGACGCCTGTCTTTGCCATGGCACTGCAGGCCTGGCCCTCATCTTCTTCAAGATGGCAGAGTTGACCGGCCACGAAAGGCTGCTCGAAGCATCCATCCACTGGACCCGGGCTACCCTTGACTACGCTCAGCACCCTGATGCCCCTGCTGGATACCTCTTTCTTGGTCCTGGTAACAAATATGTTCCCAATCTCACTCTTCTTGAAGGAATTACCGGTGTTGGACTGGCACTGAATACCCTTATCAACGGCGAAACCGGAGGATGGGAAACAGCAATGCTCCTATAAATTGAGAAAGGATCATGCTTTGTTGTCGTAACATCCCAAACCAGGGCGCTTTTTAAAAACATTTCACTACCTTCGTACCCTGATTTTTTGAAGCATAGATAAAGGTATATGGCAACATTAGAGAAATTAAGGCAACGGGGGGGAACCCTGGTAGCAGTTGTGATCGGTATTTCGCTTCTGGCATTCATTCTGGGAGATTTTCTGGGTTCAGGATCTGGTTCTTCCCAGCGCAGAAGCATGATCGTTGGGGAGATCAATGGCAAAGCGGTAATGTACCAGGAGTTTAACCAGCGGATGGAGGCTGGCATCGAAAACTACAAGAGAAACTCAGGGGTGAATACCGTTGATGAAGGAGCCATGTTTAGCATTCGCAGCCAGGTGTGGAACACCTATCTGAATGAATACATGTTTGCTGATGAGTATGGCAAGTTGAATGTGGAGTGTTCTGCCGAAGAGCTCTTTGACATGGTGCAGGGACGAAATGTTCATCCCCAGGTGTTGGCCATCAGTATTTTTCAAAATCAGCAAACAGGAGAGTTTGATCCCAACCTGGTGATCCAGTTTTTGAAGAACATGGAAAACGATCCTTCAGGGCAGGCACAGGCAGCATGGTTGGAGTTTGAGCAAGACCTAATCCGCAACAGGGTTTATACCAAGTATCAGAATCTGGTAACAAAAGGCCTCTACGTGACCAAATGGCAAATCGACAATGAATTTGTTGAGACCAATCAGAAGTTCAATCTTGAGTATGTGACCGAAAGGTACGTCATGGTTGCCGACAGTCTGGTACAGGTATCCGAAGCAGAGATTCAGAAGTACTACAACGCAAACAAAAAGGATTTCAAGCAAACCGCCTCACGCGATGTTGAATATGTTGCTTTTGACATTCGC
>CAYGOU010000175.1:0-6693 GCA_964351455.1 uncultured Porphyromonadaceae bacterium | reverse complement strand
TCGGCGATCTACAATGAGGTGCTGCAGTTCTTCATCATCATCATCGGACTCATGCCCCTGGTATTCCTCACCATGAAGGAGTTCAACGGTTGGGGAGGACTCAAGGAGAGCCTGGCTCCGATTGTGACCGAAAATGGGTTTGCCGCCGACGCCTGGACCACCACCTGGAAATACACCGGAAAGGCAACATCCAACCCCATGGGGGTCGAGTGGTACAGCATTGCGGCGGGCCTCGGTTTTGTGCTCTCGTTCGGGTACTGGTGCACCAACTTCCTGATCGTGCAAAGGGCAATGGCCGCCGAGTCGAAACTGGCAGCCCGCAACACCCCGCTGATCGGTGCCATTCCGAAAATGTTCATTCCCTTTCTGATCATCATTCCGGGGATCGCCGCCCTTGCCCTGCTCAACAAACCAGGGGCAAACTTCACCCTTCCGCTGAACGATGCCGGACAACCCATCTACGATTACACCATCATCATGCTGCTAAAGCACTACCTGCCGGCGGGGGTGCTGGGTCTCGGGATCACCGCCCTCCTCGCCTCCTTCATGTCGGGCATGGCGGGCAACGTATCGGCCTTCAATACGGTGTGGACCTACGACATATACCAGAGCTACATCCGTCCTGTTACCGGCAACAAAGAATCCGATGAAAAACATTACCTGAAGGTGGGAAGGTACGCTACCATCTTCGGCGTACTTGTCAGCATCGCCGCGGCATACATCGCGAGCCAGTTCGGCAACATCATGGACTTTCTGCAGACCATCTTTTCGATGATCAACGCACCGCTCTTTGCCGTCATCTTCCTGGGGATGTTCTGGAAAAGAACCACGGGGCACGGAGCCTTCATAGGACTGCTCGGTGGGTTCCTGATCGCTCTGGTGCACCACGGACTCACCATACCCGAGGGGGCAACCACCCTCTTCAAAGGCGGATGGATCGGCGTAGTGCATACCTACCCGGTTGAAATGGCCCAGAACTTCTGGACCGCCATCTTCGCCTTCTCCAGCTCAACCCTGCTGACCGTTGTGCTTTCACTCAGTACACGCCAGCTGAAAAGCGCCGAGCAACTGAAAGGACTGGTCTATTCGCTGACCCCCCATAGCATGGACGAAGATGCTCCCTGGTACAAGAAACCAGTGCCCCTGTCAATTCTCATCGGCATCATCCTCATTGTATTAACCATCATATTCTGGTAAAACAACTGTTATGGGCGTAGACATAAAACTTCCGATTGGCCTGATATTCACCATCTTCGGCATAATGCTGACCGTATACGGAATCTTTACCGGAGACAATGCAGCCATGTACGAAAGGTCACTTGACGTGAATGTTAACCTTTGGAGCGGACTGCTGATGCTGGTCTTTGGATTGGTGATGCTGTTCCTCTCCTGGCTGAGCTACAAAAAGACGAAATCCTGATCCTCCATGGCACTGTCGGTCAGACCCGTCGGACCGGAGCAGAACGAAGAGATGCTCCGGATCCTGCTGGATGCTCCGATGGAGTCTGAAGGACTGACCCTGGTACTCGACCGTACGCCTGATATCTTCACCGTGCCCCGGCACTTCTTTGAAGCGTATAAGGCGTACGGTTTTTATATGGATGATGCCATGGTGGGTTTCGGAATGATCTGCGAAAAAGAGCTGTACGTGAATGGCCAACCCCGCAAAACCGGCTATTTCGCCAACCTCTATGTCAAACGGGAGGCCCGGAAAATGGGGTGGCTCTACCGGGCTTCGGCACCCTTTTTCGATGACATCACCCAACGGGTCTCCATCGGTTACGCCACCACCGTCAAGGGCAACCGCGCCACCGAAACCATGATCGGTCGAAGAATCCCAAAATTCCCGCTGATGCCCTACACCTTTTCGGCAGGACTTCACCGCACTCACAACATCCTGATCACCTTCGCAAAAAAACAGCGGTCAAAACTGCATATCCGGCGTGCCGGCGATGCAGACCTTCATGCCATAGCAGCGCTGCTCGACAGCGAATACTGCAACCGGCTGTTCGGTCCTGTTTACACTCCGGAAAAGCTTGAACAAACCATCCGCTCACGACCCGGCTTCAGCATCTCAGATTATTGGGTGGCCGAAAATGGCGAGCGCATGGTTGGGGTCTGTTCGGCATGGGACATCGGATCATTTCGCCGCATCAGGGTGCTGGCCTACCGGAAAAGCTACCGCATCATCTATCGTTTGTACCGGCTGCTCGGTCCACTGCTTGGCTTTCCTGCCCTTCCAAAACCCGGGGAACCGTTCAGGGAACTGGTGGTCAACGACTTCGCCACCGAAAACCGCGATCCCGAAATCCTCAGGGCCTTGCTGGTTGCCGTTTACGGAGAAGCCCGGAGGCGCGGATACAACATGATCCAGGTTGGCAGCTACGAAGGAGACCCAATGCTGGGTGCGGCCCGGAGGTTCTTTTGCCAGCCTCTGATATCAAATGTGGTGGTGGGCACCACCACCGAAGATCTGACCGAAAAGGAGGGGATCGACCTGATGCGACCCTTTGTGGATATTGCATTAACTTAGCGGGCCATGACCAACCTGCTGATCATAGAGGACGAAGCCGCCCTGCTGAACTCCATGGTTTCATACCTCGAGCCGGCAGGATATCATTGTACCACCGCAAGATCCTATACAGAGGCCTTGCGGGTGATTGACCTCCATGAATACGCCTGCGTGCTGGTTGACCTTACCCTGCCCGATGGCGACGGGATGCAGATCATCAGGCTCCTCAAGGAGAACCGCTCACGCAGTGGCATCATCATCGTCTCTTCGAGGGATGCGCTCGATGATCGCATAACCGGACTGAAAACCGGGGCCGACGACTATCTCATTAAGCCCTTTCACCTCTCTGAACTGAATGCCAGAATCCAGTCGGTAATCAGGCGACTGCACTACAGGGGGGAGGTGACCATCAGGTTCAGGGATCTGGTCATCGACCCCGAAGGAAAAAGTGTCAGCTGCCGGGGTGAGCGGCTCGATCTTACCAAAAAGGAGTATGAGATTCTGGTCTACCTGGTGATTAACAAAAACCGGGTGGTGACGAAAGACTCCATCGCCGAACACCTTTACGGAGAAACCCTCTACGGAACCGAATACTCCGATGCGGTTTATTCCCACATTAAAAACCTCCGGAAAAAAATCCAGTCGGCATCCGGTTCCGATTACATCGAGACCATCTACGGAGTGGGATACAAAATCCAGGAGGCCGAATGAAGTTGCTGACCCAAACCTCGATCTACCTGTCGGCACTGTCGGTGTTGGTTTTTCTGCTGCTGGGACTCACCTTCAACTCGATTCTCAAAAGGCTGAGCAACGACGAGCTGGATGCCATCCTACGACAGGAAAAGGTGGAGGTTCTGGCCAACCCCGAACTCCTGCTCATAGCTGACCGGGCCATGATACCCTTTTTCAGCAGGCTCCTTACCCGTGAAGTTGACTCCCTCATCCTGACCGAAGACCTTTTTTACGACAGTGTGATGGTGGCCGCCGATCCCGGAACGAGCAGCACCATACGTTGCCTGAAGTTCTACGATACAGTTCAGGGTCAGCCGGTTGAATTCATTCTATACAAATCGAAACTACCCTCCGAGATCATGGTTCGTCAGGTGATCAGAACGATCGTCATCCTGATGATACTCTTCCTTATCGGGGTTTTTCTTACCAACCGACTGATCTTCATCAGGGTATGGGGCGATTTCTTTCATACCATCCGTGCGCTTCGGGAGTATGTTCCCGACCGGCGCGAGCTGCAGCTGCCCCGGTCGCAGGTGCATGAATTTGAGACGCTGAACCGTGAGATCGAGAAGATGACCCTCAGGGTTTCAAACATGTATGACAACCTTCAGCGATTTACCTCACATACCACCCATGAGTTCCAGACCCCCCTGGCGGTGATCCGGTCGAAAAGCGAACTGCTGCTGCAGTCGCCGGGCATGACCGAAGAGCAGCTGCAGCTGGTCGGATCCATTGCTGAAAACGTAAGACAGCTTTCGCAGCTGAACCGGTCGCTGGGACTCCTTTTCAAGATCGACAACCGGCACTATCCTGAAAAGGGGACGGCCGATCCGGCAGAAATCCTGATGAGGCAGCTCGAAATCCTTGAGGAGTGGATTGAAAGGAAAGAGCTGACGGTTGAGACCCACCTTGATCCCGGGGTGACCATGCCGGTGGATCCGGCGCTTGCCAAAATCCTCATACAAAACCTGGCCAAAAATGCCGTGGTGCATAATCTTCAGAAGGGTAGCTGGCAGGCCCGGCTGAGTGAGGGTCACCTGCAAATCCGGAACAGCGGACTGGAGCCGGAGCGGCCCGAGTCGCAATACTTTTCAGAGTTTGTCAAAGGAGCTGAGTCGAGGGGACTGGGGCTCGGACTGGCACTGGTAAAGAAGGTTTGTGAGGTGAGCGGACTCCAGATTCAATATCATTATTCAGCTGGTTTTCACCAATTTGACCTCAGATGGTGAAAAAAATCCAGATTCTACAGTTTTTCTCCAGAATCGGGTTATAGTTTTGGGTCAACAACAACATTTTGCAGGTTTATCAACAACTGCCGGGGCGCTGGATCAAAAACCAGCGCCCCGGTAGTTTTTGTGCTATATTTATCGCACTAAACCAGGATAAGCCCATGAAATCCCCGAATGCATTGAGTAGTGTCTGGATAACCCTCCTGCTGCTATTGGCCGCGTTTCAGTCATACAGTCAGACAACCGAGCGCCACCTGACCAGAATCCACCTGAATCAAAAGGGGGATTTCTCTCTTTTGAAGGACCTCGAGCTCGACCTGGCAACTCACCGGATCGGTTCATACGCTGAAGTTGTGGCCACTGACGATGAAATCCGGCAGATTCATGAGCGCGGATTCAGAACTGAAATCCTCCCGGTGGATCCTCCCGGCACCCATGTCGGGCAATACAGAACCTACGAAAATGTGGTTGCCTATTGTCAGTATCTGGCAGCCGAATATCCCGACATCGTGATGCTGGATACCCTGGGATTGGGGCAGGTTTGGGGACTTTGGATCCCGGTGCTGAAAGTCTCAGACAATCCAACGGCGGAGGAGGATGAACCGGCCATCCTGTTTGACGGACTGCACCATGCGAGAGAACCGGTGTCGACTGAGTCTGTGCTTAATATTCTGCAACATCTGTTGCGCAATTACGGAAGCGACCCCCAGGTCACCCGATGGATCAATGAATTTGAGATCTGGTTCATTCCGATGCTCAATCCTGAAGGATATAAATATCTGATTGACAACGCGCTAGCAAGTCCCTGGTGGAGAAAAAACCTATCTGACAACGATAACGACGGGCTTTTCAATCCCGCATTTGACGGGGTTGATCTGAACCGGAATTACGATTACAACTGGAGTTCAGGAGGGAGTGCTGAAATTAATTCATGGACCTACAAGGGTTCGGCTCCCTTTTCAGAAAGCGAAACTGCAGCAAAACGCAAACTTGCCCTCGAACAGAAATTTTTGCTCTCAAACACCTATCATTCATACGGTGAGGTTGTGCTCTATCCGTGGAGTGAACTGGCCGATCCACCGGATAAAAGTCTGATCGTTGAGATTGCCGGTGAAGTGGCGTCGAGGATTCAGAACACCACCGGTACCGGCACCTATGATTTCGAGCCCAGCAGCGGATACATCGGCTACAGCAAGAACTGGATGTATGCCGTGGCCGGAACCATCGAGTTCACGGTCGAAACCGCCACCCGCTTCATTCCTCCTTCAAGCGAAGGCATACGGGTGGCAGAAAACAACCTCCAGGGCGGCCTCTATCTTCTTGAAAGAGCCGAAGGTCCCGGAATCACCGGGCACGTTCTGGATGAAGCCAATGGCCAGCCTGTTGTTGCGGGGGTCAAGCTTCTTGGCATCGACACCGACCTGATTACCCTGAGAACCACCGATACGCTATACGGTCGATTCTGGCGACTCTTGCAGGCGGGGTTGTATTCAATCCGGGTTACCGCCGATGGATATATCGCTCAGAACGTTAACAACATCCGTGTGAACGATTCAACATGGACGGAGATTGAGGTGTTTTTGAAACCGGTGGGTACCGGAATCGATGCCGATTTGACCCGAACGGCATCTGAAAAACCCATGGTCAGGGTATTTCCGAACCCGTCATCCGAGGCGGTCAAGATGGCATTTGAACTGAACCGACCGATGCAAATATCCATAGGGGTGACCGACCTGCAGGGACGGAACATCCGCACCCTTGCCGACCGCATGCATCAGCCGGGTTCTCATCTGATCACCTGGGATGCCAGGGATGAAAGGGGGATCAGGGTGGCACCCGGTATTTACATGATCAACATCAAGAACGACGGCGACAGTCAACATGTCAGGGTGGTGATTCTCGACCCCTGATGCCTGTCCATTGTCATTTCTCCAATTCTAAAACTTTTCTATCTTTCCGCTCACTTAAGAGACAGGTATATGACAGAACCCGATTGTCCCAATTACAAGCATTGCAAACTGGTCAATACCACGACGCTGCCGGTTGAGGAGGAAAAAAGACAAAAATACATGACGAATTATTGCCAGCAGGGCAAGGAGCGGTGGGGAGATTGTGCCCGCTACACCACCCGCATGGAGCTTTTCTTTTGTCCAGATTTCGTCATGCCCGACACTCCCCTGACGACCAGGGAGATTCTTGAGAAATACGACGAAATGGAAT
>CAYGOU010000174.1:0-6706 GCA_964351455.1 uncultured Porphyromonadaceae bacterium | reverse complement strand
ATGGAATTTTTGTATTCGCGAATCAGCGCTTCGGCCAATATATCCATGGGCCTGACAACGGTCATTCCGCTGCAGTCGACCCGGTCGATGGCCAGGGTTACCTCTGAACAAGCCAGCAGAATTAAGGAGGCACCAGCGTTTCGATAAAACTTCACGGCCCGGGAAAGGCGTTCAACGGCCTCCGGATGAATTTGGCTTCCGGTGGCCTTTATGCCCGTTTCGGGATGATAGATGGCCTCGTGTATCCATTCATGCTGTTGTGCAAACCCCGGATCGGGCAGTGAATATCCGTTGTCTTTCAGGGGTGCCGCGTAAATAGCAGTCTGATAGGTCCCGTCGGTACCAAGAATCCCGATGAGCGATCCCCTGGCATGCTTCCTGAGGATTACCTGCAGCGTTTCATCGATTACATGGAGCAAGGTGATTTTGCTGCCGGCATCCTGTAGCTTTTCATTAATCCTGTCGTAAATGGCCGGTGCATGGGCGGTATTGCAGGCCATTCCGGCTACGGTTGCTCCGGCGCGCTCAAGTTTCAGGATCTGTGAAGCCAGGGCATCGGCAGGGTTTACAGGGTTCTTTCCCAAAAGGAATTCGGTGCGGTCGGCAACCTCCGAGGGGATTGCCAGAAGCAGCATCGGATAATGATCCTGATCGGAGGCCGATCCGGTAAAATGCACCACCCTGGCCGCCAGGTTGATCCCGGCCATGGGACCAATACCACCGACAATACCGATCATATTAATCGTGTTTTGATAAAGATATGGAAATAGGTGCAGGTTGCAGGTTGTGAGTTGCAAGTTGCAGGTTGCTGGTTACCTTTACACAAAACCATTGACCATGCTTGACCTTGATTTTGTTCGCAGCCGGTTCCCGGGACTCCAATCCGAATGGACCTTCATGGACAACGCCGGTGGATCTCAGATCCTGCAGCCGGTGATCGACCGGATGAATCAGTTTTTCACCACCTCCAACGTTCAGCTCGGGGCCAGCTACCATCCATCTGACCTGGCCACCACCAGAGTGGCAGAGGCACAGCGGATGCTGGCACAGTTCATCAACGCAGCAGATCCGGGAGAGGTGATCATGGGCTCCTCAACCAGCATGCTCCTGAGGATGCTGGCCATGAACCTTGGACGGGTTTTTGAACCGGGCGATGAAATCATCGTCACCAACTGCGACCACGAAGCCAACATCGGTGGCTGGCGCGACATGGAAAGATGGGGCATGGTGATCAAAACCTGGAAGATCAATCCCGAAACCTTCACCCTTGAATTGGAGGATCTGTCGAAACTGATGACCGATAAAACCCGCCTGGTGGCATTCACCCATTGCTCCAACATCCTGGGAACCGTGAATCCGGCAAAGAAGATCGTAAGGTTCATCCACGATCACGGTGCAATGGCCTGCATCGATGCCGTAGCCTACGCCCCGCACCGGAAAATCGATGTACAGGATCTGGATACCGATTTCTATGTATTCAGCTTTTATAAGACCTACGGTCCACATAACGCCCTGCTATACGGCAAAAAGGAGCACCTCCTCAGACTCCCGGGCAACAACCATTTTTTCATAGGTCAGGATGAAATTCCCTATAAATTCCAGTCCGGACACGTCAACTTTGAGATTGCATGGGGAATGACGGGCCTCACAGACTACATCCACGAACTGCACCTGCATCATTTCGGGGAAGGAGGCGATCACGACTGGCCGAAGGCCTCATCGCGGGTATACAGGCTCTTTCAGGATCATGAGCATGCCCTCACCCGTGAGTTGCTCGGTTTTCTTTCGGGATACAAGAACATACAGATCATAGGATCGCCCCTGGCCGATCCGGAGCTGAGGGTTCCCACCATCTCTTTCGTGCAAAAGAATACCGACAGCAGATCGATCGTCATGAAAGCCGACAAACACCTTATTGGCATCCGTTACGGCGACTTCTATGCCCGGCGGCTGATCGATGAACTGGGATTGTCAAAGCAGAACGGGGTGGTAAGAATCTCCCTGGTACACTATAACACACTTCAGGAGGTGCAGCAACTGATGGAGGTGCTGAAAGCCATTCTCTAATATTCACCTTACCAGAACCCTCCGTAATCCGGATTAAATTCCAGATTACGGAAGTCCCTTTAGCGACTCATGTCTATCTATTTTATTAATAAATAACCACTTACGCCGTTATTACAAAAATTGGACCTATCTTTGGTATAAGAAGTGAAAATAATAGTGTTATGAAAAATTTGAAATGGATCATTTTTTCAGCCGGATTGGCAATCGCCATAACTGGCTGTGTCAAAGAAGACCTTCCTAACAATAAAGTCAAAGACCTCAGGAACATTACTGTCCCCACCGGCTTCACCTGGAGCAACAGCTCCCAGTCTGAACTGACCGTAAACCTGATCGGGGCTGAAGGACTGGCCACTGAGGGGCGCATGCTCCAGCTGCTGGATGATCGCGGACTGGTAATTTCAAAAGCACTGGTAAACGGCAACAAAGCCGTATTCCGCTCTGAAATCCCCTCAAGGGTTGAAAGACTGGCGCTATTTTTTCCAATGACCCGCACCCGGCTCGAGTTTACCTATTCCTCCGGAAAACGGTCGGTCGACCTGAATGTCAAAACCGGCGAACCCGTGAAAAACGGGGGAGCAGACCTGAAAACGGGATCACCCGACTGTTTGGATGGATGCACAAGAACCGAATCGGGCAACATCACCTCGCTGACTGTTAAAGCCGGTGAAACCGTTTGCCTCACGGGCACCCTGAATGGTGGCCTCTCAATAAAGGCAGACGCCACCCTGAAAATTTGCGGTACGGCCAACATCACCTGGAGCGACCTGGACAATAAAAAGGATATCACCATCATCGTAACCCAGTCAGGAAGCATCACCTCGTCTAACTTCTACATGGACGGGTCTAAACATAAACTCTACAACTGGGGAACCATTACCCTGAACAACTGGTTTGACACCAAGGGCATCTTCGAAAACTACGGGAATGCCACTGTGAAGGGTATGGAGGTGTTTGCAGGAAAAACCTTCACCAACGCCGGAACCTTCATTTCAAACGGTGAGATCAACGTCGCCGGTACCATTTTGAACCACGGTTCAATCGACATCACCGGTGCCTATGGCCTCAACCTGAAAAATGAGAGCGTCATGGAAAACAATTGCCAGGTAAAGGTTGGCAGAAACATGAACGCCTCTGACAAGTCAGAACTGACCAACAACGGCTACTTCAGGGTTGAACAATGGATCTACTTCAGCACCACAAAGACGGTCATGATGGGAGAGGGATCCATGTTTTCCGCAACGAACATATACATGAACGCTCCCTTCAAATCTGAGTCAGGAGTGGCCGCTTTCAAGATCGAAGGCACCACCAACATCGACTCGAAATCCACCTTCAGCGGATCGATCGATATCTGTGACGAAACGGGCATCGATGGAGTCTGGGGGGTCACACTTGGAGAAAACATCACCTATTGCGAGGCCTATATTCCGGTTGATGGCTGCAACCCCGAAGGAATGGGAACCCCGGCGGTGAAGGACAGCGACGGCGATGGCATTGTTGACGATGAAGATGAGTTCCCCGAGGATCCCACCCGGGCCTTTACCTCCACAGAGCCATACAATGGATACAAAATCTGGGCCTTCGAGGACCTGTGGCCCAATACCGGCGACTACGACTTCAATGATCTGGTGATTGCCACAAAAATACGTTACACTCTTGACGCCAATCAGCGTCCGGTTGATGCCCAAATCGAAGTGATAGTGCGGGGTATGGGAGCAGGACTTGAAAACGGACTGGGGCTGCAGTTCCTGGCTGACAAATATCCAGCCAGAAGTTTCATCGCCAAAATCGAGGGAGAGAATTCCTCTGTGGATGATGGAGTTGTGAACGGTGTTTTGCTGACCTCAGATATCAAAAAATCCCTGAGTCCTTTCTACAACAACAACGGAGTGGGGCCGTCGGCAGATCCTCAGACCTGGACCTACCGGGTGGAATTCAGTCCCGATTTACTCGACAAGAACCCCGGCCTCAAGGCTGACTTCTTCCTTTTCAGAACCAGCAGCCGTGACCATGAGGTTCACGTTGCCGGAGCCCCGGCTACCGCCGTGGCCAATACCAAACTATTTGGAACAGGAGATGACTATACCAATCCCGGCGAGAATTACTGGTACATGACCATGAACGGCATTCCGTGGGGAATCACCCTGCTGACCGAAGAGATCAACTGGGCCCACCCGATTGAGAAAATCTCGATCCTGAAAGCCTATCCCGCCTTCGAAGGCTGGGCAACCAGCGGAGGTCAGGAGAACCCCGAATGGTTCCGCAAGGGCGTGTTTGAATATTGCTTTCATGTAAAGTAACCCCCGACCTTAATCAGGATATTTTCCTGCAGGATCAGTCCCGTGGCAACCCGCGGGACTGATCTTGTTTCAGGAGGTCGGCAATCAGTTCCACGTCGAAATCCTGACTCCCATCGAGCCTCAGGTCAGGATCCCTGCCAGCGGGAAACTGTCCGTGATCCAGAAAACTCTCCCAGATGTACTCGATGTACCAGTCGGGCTCGGCTCCCCAGCGCAGATCGGTGGCCTTCCGGGTCAGAAACAGATCCTTTGGAATGTCAATGAAAATGGTGAAATCGTAAGTCCTGAACAGCTGCGGATCGCTGAAAACCAGCAAGCCCTCCACAATGACCCACGCGAAGGCTCCTGAAGCTGCAAGCGTTTGCCTGAGGCGATTGAAATCGATTGAAGCGGGGGTCTCCCAGTCGATGTGATCCCTGACCATCGGGATCTGGCCCACCGGGAGAACGAAATCATCCTGGCAGAGGATGCGCACCGAATCGCGCCCAAGCTGAGTGGCCAGCCGGTCGGCCAGAAAACTCTTTCCGGCCCGGCTGACTCCCCCGATGGCAATGATCCGGTTCATGCTCCAAATGTAAACAATGACCTCCTTTTTACAACCGGTACAGGAGATTGCGATAATGTCGGATATCACCACCACCCCGGCAACGCCCTGATTCGTATGAACAATTTTCGGGTGGATCTCTGATGATGCAGAAATACCGGTCGGAATACTGTACTAATGGGGAGTTGATAAGCAAAAATCGCTGATTATTTTTGAACACATAAGTTATGTTACAAAAAAATTGACCGACATGAGAACACGACTTTTATTCTTGCTTGGAGGTTTAACAATTAGCACACTTATCGCAACAACAATTCCCTATCCACCCGACCCGCCAAAGATGTGTCTAATAATAGGAGAAGGCCCATGGAATGCCAGCACAACAATTCTAGGACTATGCTACTACGGTCTCATTTTAGAAGGAGAAGTTAAAGAGTGTAATAATGAAGAGTGTGGGCAATGTACACCTTCAATCTGTAATGAATCAGGAACTGATTGCAGGTTTGCTGTATTTCAAGTACCAATCGAAATTTAATTGCTAAATGATGAGAATATTCGCAAAACTAATTGGAATAGCAGCCATTTCATGCAGTGTGGCTCTAATTTCATTTGCACCACCTGAAGAACCAACTGTTTGCCTTAAGTACTTTGGATCTGTAAATGCTTATAAACTTGTTATTCCTGGGGCATGCTATTACAATCTTACTCTTGAAGGGGATGTGTACACCTGCAATGCTAACGAACCCGGAATCTGTCGTCTCAAAGTTTGTTATGTGACAACAGATGGGTGCTCATATCATTTATTTGAGGATCCAATTGAATAGCAATCATAATGGACAAGGGTCAAGAATTTAAAATTGATTGACAATAATGCATATAATTAAATGTTTCTTCCTTGTTGCCTTTTCCGTTCTAACAACCTCCTTCTCAAGCGGCCAGCAGTATACAAGAATCGATCTGCCGGGATTGCTGAAACCGGAAAGGGACCCAAACCTAAGTGAAATTGCAAACTCGTTAGAATTTATCAAACTCCAAACTCATTCAGATCATCTTCTTGGTACAATCAGAGGTGTTGCATCATGGGGAAACCAATTGTTGATTCAAGCCAATGGAGGAAAATCACTTTTCGTTTTTGACCGGAAAGGAAATTTTATCAAGGAAGTTGGTAAACGTGGAAAAGGTCCGGGAGAGTTTCTGGAGATTTATGGACTTACAGTTGATCCTAAAACCAATCACATCTACCTTTTGGATAACGGACAAGTTAAGGTCGTGGAATTCTGCGAAAAAGGTGATTTCGTGGCTGAAAAAAAGCTGGGCTTTTATGCTACAGGTATTCTAAAACTTGATCAGGGCTTCCTTTTTTATACCGGGTCGGTTTATTCTTACAGGACAGAGGGATGTCTGCTGACCAAAACGGATGATTCGTATAACGTAATCAATCGTTTTCATAAAAGACCCTCTAACAGAGGCATCCCAGACAGGGTCAGAACCTTGTACTTTCACCACAAAAACGTTTGCTATTGGGAACCATACTGGGATACGGTTTATACATTTACCGGATCTTCATTTGAACCAAAATATTTCTTTGATCTGGGACGCAATCGAATACCTCAAAAATACCTGGAGTCACATAACACCATGGATTACGATCTCAATCCGTATGTTTGGTTAGGTGGATTTAAAGAATTCGAGAGTTTTATTTATTTTGATTTTATTGATAAAAACAAAAGGGGAAAGAAGTTGTTTTACAACAAACTAAATAAAACGGGATATTCTATTCCCGGCAGCTTGCAGT
>CAYGOU010000173.1:0-6707 GCA_964351455.1 uncultured Porphyromonadaceae bacterium | reverse complement strand
CAAATACTACGCCTGTCACGACGGCGGAGTTGACCGCACCGACCAGATCATTCCCGGAACCGACGCCTCCGGCAAATGGAACACCAAATGGGAGGAGCGCTCAAACGGAATGATCATCACCTCTTTCTATCGCATCGGCCTCTCAGAAATGTTCCCCGGCTATGTCATCGGGGGAGCACAGGACAATTCTACCTATTACAATCGCAACGGAAACTGGACCAACTTCATCGGGGGCGACGGCATGGATTGCATGATCCACCCCGACAACCCGGCCATCGTGTGGGGATCATCACAATACGGAGCCCTGGTGAGATCCGATGACGGAGGAGGCTCTTTCAGAAGCATTCGTCCGAATACCAACGAAAACGGGGGATGGACCACCCCGATGGCCATGGATCCGGACAATCCGAACCGGATTTTTACCGGGTACGGCAACGTATTCAGGTCAGAAAACATGGGGAACAGCTGGACCAAGATTTCGAGCTTTCCCAACATTTCAGGCTATGGCAAACCGGCCATCATTTCGGCCCTGGCCCTCTGTCCGACCGATCCCAAAAGCATTTACATCGCCAAAAGAATGCACTTTCCGCATATCGAAACCACTTCGGTATGGGTAACCCGCGACGGGTCGAGGTGGACCGATGTAACCGAAGGGTTACCCAATAGCCTCTATTTCACCAGTATAGCAGTTGATGACAGCAATGGTGCAAGCGCCTGGATAACCTGCGGCGGTTTTCTGGCTGGTTCGAAGGTTTTCAAAACAACCGATGGCGGAGCAACCTGGATCAACATCAGCCGCAACCTGCCAAACATTCCGGTGAACAGCGTGGTTCATCAGAATGGCACTGACCTGAACGTGGTCTATGTCGGCACCGACGCCGGCGTGTATTATACCCACGACGGTCTGAGCGAATGGGTTCTTTACAGCACCGACCTTCCGAACGTCATCGTCAGCGACCTTGAGATCCATTATCCCTCAAGAAAACTGTTTGCCGGAACCTTTGGCCGTGGCATCTGGATGACCGACCTGGCAACCCCCGCATCCGGTATGGATGATAGCGTATTTGCCTCTCTTTCGCTGGATATCTATCCGAATCCTGCTCAGGAAGTGGTGCGCCTCAGTCTTGAAGGGATTCAATCCGACCGGGTAACCGTCGATATGGTTTCAATCACCGGACAGGTGGTGCGAAACTGGGAGTTCGAGGTGGCCGGCGGTATGCTGAACACTGAACTCAAAACCGATGTGCCCGCCGGAGTCTACTTCATCCGGCTCTGGGCAGACCGTGAAATGAGAAGCTCCAGAATCCTGATAACAAGTAACTAATTAGTCACCCCCTAACCCCCTCTCAGAGGGGGAACATGTAAACAGAAACTAATACCAAGTAACAATGAAAAACCTCTTGTCTCTTCTTCTTCTGGCGGCCCTGCTTGCGGGTTGTGCGCCCAAAACTCCGCAGGGAGCTTCTGTAACAGGACTGATCGATAACCTCGAAAAGGGCGCCTTTGTGATGGGCGGTCCCGGTGGCGCCAGGGATTCGGTTTTCCTTGATGAAACCGGACATTTCATTTTTGAAAAGCCTGAATTGACCGAACCCGGAACCTACTACATGATCTTCGGTCGCGATGTGATTTACCTTTACCTCGCTCCCGGCATGCAAATGGATTTCTACGCCGACATGAACACCTTTGCTGAATCCAAAGGCTTCAGCGGCACCGGCTCTGACATCAACAATTACATGGCCGGTAAAAATCCCCGCGCCTTTGACTACAATTGGTTTGCCCTGTCTGAAGAGGAGTTCCTCTTCAAGGCCGACTCGGTCCTGGCCGAGCAGCAGGCAGCCTTTGTATCGGTTGAAAAGGTTGATCCCGACGATGCGTTCTGGGTGAAGGAGGAGGCCGAACTGCTTTTCGGATGGGCCAACAACCTCAGTACCTATCCATCGTACCACGGCTACTATGCCCAGGTACAGGACTTCAAGGTGAGTGAAAGCTGGTACGATTTCCGCAATAAGCTGGATGTTAACAACCCGGCTTATGTTGCATCACCTGCATTCAATCAGTACGTTTCAACCCTGGTAAGGTCGAAAGCTGCCGATAAAATCAAGGAGATCAAAGAGGCCGATTCAACCGCTGAGGTCCGCACGCGCATGATCAACCTCACCGTCGCCAGCGAAGTGATCGAAGAGCAGAAGGTGCTTAACCACTTCTGGTATTCAAGCGTTACCGATGCCATGCAGTGGGAGGATCTTTCGGGCATGCAGGAGGAGATTGATTTCTTCACCGCCAATTGCACCGATCAGGAGTACATCGACAAGTTCAATGCCACCTGGGAAGAATGGAAAAAGCTCGACAAAGGAGCGCCGATGTTTGATTTTGAAGGCAAGGATCTTGAAGGCAATACGGTGAAATCCACCGATTTCAGGGGCAAGTATCTGTATGTGGATGTTTGGGCCACCTGGTGCGGACCCTGCATATATGAAATTCCCTACCTGAAGGAGCTGGAAAAGGATTACCACGACCGCAACATTGTCTTCATGAGTTACTCCATCGATGAGGACCATGCAGCCTGGCTGAAGTTTGTTCCGGAGAATGAACTCGGGGGCGTTCAGATCATTGGCGAGAAGGCATGGGAATCGCAGCTTTGCAAAGATTACAAGATCAGGGGAGTGCCCACTTTCATGTTTTTCGATCCCGAGGGTAAAATCATCAGCGCAAAGATGACCCGGCCTTCAGATAAGAAAACCCGTGACACCTTTGATTCATATAACGATCTTTAACCTTTTGGGGAGTCTTATTTCTTGCCAAGCAGGTCGCCCATGACCTGCACCGTCTCCTGAAGGTAAATGTCCTTTGACAGATCCTCGATCATCCGGTCGAGGATCTCTTTTTTTGCGGTATCCTGTTCGATTACCTTCAGATCCGCCGGAACCGCGAGCACCCTGACTCCGGTGGGACCCTTCATCAGGTTTTCGTACTTACGGTTCTCCTCGGTGCGGCGCCTAACCTCCTCCATGTAGCGGTTTAGGTTAAGGGTGAACAGGGTGCGGTCTGACTCCTCCCTTAGCCTTTGGGCGTTTTCCCTGATCAGATTGAAATCCTTGCTGGCTTTTACCCGCTTCTGGCTCGCTTCGGTCAATTGCCCGGGTGCCACCGGTGGGATCCACGGATTGAAACTGGCGGGCTGTATGCGGTCCCAAGGTAGGGCATACTCCTGCTCCTTCTCCCCGATGTCGAGCTTTTCATATGAGTCGGGAAGGATGATATCAGGAATTACACCCCTCAACTGAGTGGTCTCACCGTTGACCCGGTAGTATTTCTGAATGGTCAGTGAAATCGCCCCAAGGGGCTTGACGTCGTTCATGCGGGGGGGAATGTAGGCATCCAGGTCGGCAACCCTTTGCACGCTTCCTTTTCCCCAGGTTGAGGGACTCCCGACAATGATGCCGCGTTTGTAATCCTGGATTGCTCCGGCAAAGATTTCAGAAGCCGAAGCACTTGAATAGTTGGTCATCACAACCAGCGGACCATCGTACTGGATTTTGGGATCCGTATCGGCCAGTATCTGCGGTGGACCATCCTTGGCCTTCACCTGAACGATCGGTCCCTTTGAAATGAAGAGTCCGGCCAGTTCAACCGCCTCGGGCAGCGATCCCCCTCCGTTGTTGCGGAGGTCGAGGATCAATCCCTCAATTCCTTCGGCCTTCAGCTTGTTGATCTCCTTTTCAACATCATCGGAGCAATTGCGTCCGTTGCGATCCTGAAAATCGAGGTAAAACTGTGGCAGGTTGATGTACCCGATCTTTTTCTTTCCCGAAGGATCTTTCAGCAGCAGCGAACTGGCATACGACTCCTCCATGATGATGACGTCACGGATCAGCACTACTTCGCGGATGCTCCCGTCGCGCTTACGGATGGAGAGCCTCACCTGGGTGGTTTTGGGACCTTTGATGAGTTCGACGGCTGTCTCCATCTTCATGTCAAGGATATCCACAAAGGGTTCATTGCCCTGTCCCACCCTCAGGATCATGTCGTTGATCTCGATTTGCTTGCTTCGCCATGAAGGACTGCCGGGGAACATGTCGACCACCATCAGGTAACCATCCTTCTGTCTGAGCGTTGCTCCGATGCCCTCATATTTGCCGGCCATTCTTTCGTTGAACCGCTCCTGATCACGCGGGGGCATGTACCAGGAGTGGGGATCATAGACGGAGATGACAGAATTGACATACATCGCCCACCGGTCGTCACGGTCCATTTGCCGGATCCTCAGGTACCAGTCGTTGTAGTTGTCAAGCAATCCTTTACGGGCCTCCGCCTCCAGGGTTTTCAGATCCTTGATCTGCACGGTGTCGGATTTCTTGGCGGCCTCCTCCTGCGACTGCAGATTGCCCGCCACCCGCAGCATCACCTGCAGCTTCAGCGCCTTGTACCAGGCCTCCTCCATCTCCTTCCGGTCGGCCGGAAAGGTTGACTTGTCGGGGTCGGTTTCATACTGGTCATTGAGGTTGAGGTCAAAGGGGGCTGCCAGATACTTTTCAAAATACTGTTTTGATTCAAGCAGTCGTTTGTGGAGCAATTCTGATGAAGTCTCAAAGAAACTGAAATCCCTGGCCTTCCATTCGTCGTCAATCTTAAGTTTGTCTTTAGCCAGTCCATCCACATCCGACTGAAAGAAGTAGCGCTTGTTCAGGTCCATTCTCTTGAGGTACATGTCAAATACCTTTTCAGAAAAATGGTCGTCAAGCTCGAGGGGCTGGTAGTGACTGTAGTTTAGAAACTGGTTCAGCGCTTCGGTGATCACCAGCTCCTTCTTGTTGGAGGGCAGCAGAAATGCGGTCAATCCCAGCACCAATGCCAAAGCTCCGGCTACCCACCATATCTGTTTTTTCATGATCCTCTGTTTTGGTAATTCAGAACAAAAATAGTGCCTTATCCAGGGATGTGATCAAATAAAGGGAATAAAGCCCGCCTTCTCCAGCTTTGACACAATGAACTTAACCAGGTACTTGTTGTGGAAGTTTATGGCATATTTTCGGGAGTTTTCATCGAGCGGTACGATCCACTCCTTCTCTTTCAGCCATTTAAGCATTTTGGATATTTCTGAGGCATTCTTTTGCGGAAAGAGGAGGCGGATATCCCCGGCCTGAAAAATCTGTTTTTCAATGGCAACGTCGATGATCAGCCTGTCATGGTCAGAAAAAACCCTGTCAAACATGGGATGTTTGAAAGCGGGTATCAGAACCTCCTCCTTTACCACCTGGTAATCTGCCAGTCTGTCCATTCTGCGGAGGTCATCCCGCAGGCCTGTCAGTGCAAACTCGATCCAGTCGAGCATGTCCTTCTCACGGTCGGTATCCGCTTTTCTGATCAGTTTAAGATATTTTTCAGGATCATGGCAGAAGCTGTACGAGGGGTTGATGATCCGGTTGTGTGCCCCCTGAAATCCCATTTTGAGCAGCATCACATAGGTGAGAACCCTGGCACTGAGTCCGTTGGCCTCCCTGAAGGGGTGAACCCAAAGGTATCGCTGGTGGGTATAAGCTGCCTTGATGGCATCGTATTTGGGAGACTCCTTTTTGCCGATCAGTGCGATCAGCTTATCGAGGTAAGTTTCGACCAGATGGTAGGGGGGAGCGTGGTTGGGGGCGATTCCGGGACGGGCCTCATTTCGCCTGTATTTGCCGGCATACTGACTGCTTTGGTTGGTGATTCCTTCGCGCAGGATGCGGTGGAGTTCGGTAAAAAAACCTTGAAAAATGATCGTTTCTTTAAGATTTTCATCTATGAGCCGCATCGCTTCAGCCACCTTTTCGATCTCCAGGGTCTTTCTGCCCTTTGCTTCCTGGTCATCATCGCGCGACTCCAGAAACTTGCTGAGTCCTGTTTTGTTGCCGTCGACCCTCGAAGAACCCATGGCATCAAGGTCGTGGAATATGGTTCGAAACTGGTCGTAATAATAGGCTTCGGTAGTTGGCACCACCTCCTTGTTGCGAAGGCATTCAAGTTCAATGACCAGGTCGGTGATGCGGCTGTCAAAGGCCGGTTCAGGAAGCCTGAAACCCACAGGCTGCATGTTTGCTCTCATGTTTTCAAGAAGATGAAGAAAAACGAAGGATTTGGAAGAACAGCGAAGGAAGACTTACCAGGAATCCGCCACTAAGGTAAATAATAATATGAAAACGACTGTTGATGTAAGGCATAATTTCAAATTTGTGGTGCAGGCAACTCACCCCGCGCCAACTGTAACTTTTTTCACCCCTCATTGTGTTTGATTCTGAAAAACTGTACATTTGCCGACCATTCACAACACACCCACACCCACACCCAATTCGGGGTGTAGCGCAGCCCGGTTAGCGCGCCTCGTTCGGGACGAGGAAGTCGGTGGTTCGAATCCACTCACCCCGACAAAAACAAAAACCGCTGTAAGATAACCTTGCAGCGGTTTTTTTGGTTCAGGGAGGAACAGAGACCATGGAGGTATGTTAAATGACTTTTGGATGTATTCTCCCGACACCGATTCCTGGTCAAGGATAGCAGATTGCCCCTACAAGTCGATCAATGGCTGTGCCTTTTCCATCAACGGAAAAGGGTATTTCGGAACAGGTTTCTATTCAGAAGGGAATGAAATCTGGGAATATACTCCCACCATCACTGCCACAGGTTAATGAGCTAATGGTCTACTCCATTACCGGAGCATTTGCAGGCTC
>CAYGOU010000172.1:0-6722 GCA_964351455.1 uncultured Porphyromonadaceae bacterium | reverse complement strand
ATTCTGACAGGCACCCCTTCTCGCAGGAGGTACGATTTAAGCTCAGGTATAGGAATCTCCCCGAAATGAAATACGCTTGCAGCCAGAGCGGCATCGGCCTCTCCCAAAACAAAGGCATCCCTGAAATGTTCGGGCGTGCCGGCGCCTCCCGAGGCGATCAGCGGGATCCGCAATTCGCCTGAAAGACGCGACAAAGCATCGCAGGCATACCCATCCCGCGTTCCGTCGTGGTTCATGCTTGTAAAAAGGATCTCTCCGCACCCCCTGCTTTCCCCTTCCCTGGCCCAGGTGAAGAGATCCATCCCGGTTGCAATCCTGCCCCCGTTTACATATACTTCCCAGATTCCGGCATTCGAATCCGACATCCTGGCATCGATTGCCAGCACCACAAACTGACTTCCGAAGCTAATCGCCAGGTGATCAATTATTTCAGGATTTTTGACCGCAGCAGAATTAAGAGAAATCTTATCGGCTCCCGCTTCCAGCAGGGTGACGGCATCTCTGAATTCGCTGATACCCCCACCCACGGTAAAGGGGATGTTGACCTCCCTGGCAATTCTTCTGACCAGCTCCGGAAAGGTTTTCCGACCTTCATGGGTAGCCGTGATATCAAGAAAAACCAATTCATCAGCCCCCTCCTCAGCATAGCGGGCAGCCAGTTCAACAGGGTCTCCGGCATCACGGATGCCAACGAAATTTATCCCTTTGACGGTTCTCCCGTCGCGGATATCCAGACAGGGTATGATTCTCTTAGCCAACATATCCGTTCCTTTCCCCGATTTCATTCAAGGTAATCTTGCCTTCATAGAAAGCCTTGCCGATGATGGCCCCCGTCATGCCTATCCTGCTGAGCTGCTCAAGGTCATCCCATCCGGACACTCCACCGCTGGCCACGAGTGAAATGTCTTGAAACTGTGCCCGGATTCGTTCATACAATGCCAGGTCGGGTCCGGTAAGGTCCCCGTCGCGTTCAACACTGGTTGAGAAAAAGTTCATGATCCCCAATCCGGTCCATTTTCCAATAAATTCAGGCCATCCGACTCCCGAGTCAGCCTGCCAGCCCCGGTAAACCAGGTGGTCACCCTTTACATCTGCGCCCAGAAAGAAGCGATCGGGACCAAACTCCCCGATCCAATCGGTTAAATCTTCAGCCTGTGTCAGGGCCAGACTGCCGATACTGACCATGGATACACCCACCGCGAAAATCCTATACAGGTCTGCCTTGCTCCGGATGCCTCCGCCAAAATCCACCTTTAAACCGGTACCGGCGCACACTTTTCCGGCAACTGCCAGGTTGTGTAAAACACCGGTGCGGGCTCCGTCGAGATCCACCATGTGCAATCTCCTGATCCCTGCATCCTCAAACTGAGCTGCCAGTTCAACAGGATCATGAGGATAAAAACGGGCCGTCTTGAAATCTCCACGGTGAAGCCTGACGCATCGGCCATCCAGCAAGTCAATGGCGGGTATAAGTTCCATCATAGGTCCATAAAGTTTTTTAAAATTTGTTCTCCCACCAAACCGCTCTTTTCAGGGTGAAACTGAGTCGCATAGAAATTATTCAGCCTGACGGCAGCGGTAAACTTAAGCCCATATTGGCATGAGGCGATCATACCCACCGTTACCGGCACGTAATAGGAATGAACAAAATAGACATACGAGCCGGAGTTTATTCCATTGAACAGGCCTTCTGCCTCAAATTCAATGGAGTTCCAACCCATATGCGGAATCTTGACATCCCCTCGAAATCTGGTCACCGGAGCATCGAAAACCTCCAATCCGAGGGTCCTGCCCTCTTCCATTTCCCTGCAAAGCAATTGCATTCCAAGGCAAATGCCCAGAACCGGACTGGTGAGCTCGCGGATAATGCGGTCGAGACCACTGTTCCGCAAATGCTGCATGGTTGATCCTGCCTCTCCAACACCCGGAAAGATCACCCGGGGCGCTTTCTGTATCCTCTGCGGATCGGAAGTCACCTCGCCCTTCACTCCAATCCTGTCAAGTGCATTCAAGACCGACCCGATGTTCCCCGCATTGTATTTTATAACCGCTACATCCATCTCAACCCATTTATCTTTTTCATCCTTTTCAACCTTTTTATCCTTTTCAACTAATCAATGGTTCCCTTTGTACTTGGCACCTCTTCACCTCCGGTTCTTGTCAAGGCTTGCCTGAGTGCCCGCGCCAGTGCTTTGAAGATCGCCTCAATCTTGTGATGCTCATTATCTCCGCTTGCCTTTATGTGCAGCGTGCAACGCGCCCCGTCTGCAAAGGATCGGAAAATGTGGGGAAACAGCTCTGTCGGAAGGTCTCCGACCCGCTCCCGACTGAATTCTGTCTCCCATTTCAGAAAGGGACGCCCTCCCAGATCGATGCTTACCGAGGCTTCAGCGTCATCCATGGGCAATACAAACCCGTAACGGTTCATGCCCTTGAGATCCCCCCAGGCCTGCCTGAAGGCCTGTCCCAGAACCAGGGCGGTATCCTCAACGGTGTGATGCTCATCCACCCTGAGGTCACCCTTGCAGCTTACCTTAAGATCTGCCCCGCTGTGGCGTGCCAATTGGTCAAGCATGTGATCGTAAAAACCGAGGCCCGTATCAATCTCGCTTCTGCCTGTACCGTATAATTCAAGCTCCACCCGGATATCCGTCTCCCGGCTGCTGCGCCTGACCACAGCACTTCGCTCAGTCCTGATCAGATAATTCGCAATTTCAGCCCATTCACGGGCCACCAGGGCAATCTGTTCACCAAGGCGCTCCCAGCCTTTAACCCTGTCGCCATCGATCAGAATCGCCCTGCAGCCCATGTTTTTTGCAAGCTCCGCATCCGTAAGCCGGTCGCCAATGACAAAACTTCTTGCGAGATCAGCTTCTCCGTTCATGTAATGCCTGACCAAACCCGTTCCCGGCTTGCGGCTATCAAGTCCTTCTCCCGGAAAGCTCCGGTCAAAAAGGCACTCTTTGAATACAATGCCTTCCTCCTCCATGGCCTCCATGATGCGATGCTGAACAGGCCAGAATGCCGACTCGGGATGGGCACTCGTTCCCAATCCATCCTGGTTTGAAACCAGTACAAGCTGGTAATCCAGTTCACGCGAAATACGTCCCAAATGCGTAAACAACCCCGGCATATACCGTATCTTCTCAAAAGAATCCACCTGCTCATCAGCAGGCTCCCTTACCAGCGTTCCATCGCGGTCTATAAACAAATAGCGGTTCATCGGTGCAAAGTATATGATTTTAATGCCTCAATCAGCAGTTTATTCTCAGACGGGGTACCCACCGTAAAGCGGAGGCAATTCTCACAACGGGGCTGCGAAGACCGGTCACGGACAACGATCCCCCGTCCGGTGAGGTATTGGTAAGTATCAGCTGCATCGGTCATTCTGACCAGCAGAAAATTTGCCTCTGATTCAAAAACGGTGACCACAGCCGGCAGTCCCTGTAATTGTTCTGTAAGCCACGCGCGCTGCTCAATTATCTCCCTTATCTGTATTTCAACCTGACCCTCATCACCTATTCTTCTCTGCAACTCGCCGAGGACTTTTTCCATTACCGTTGCCGCACTCAGCACATTCACATTGTAGGGGGATTTTACCTTGTTCATCAAGCCAATGATTTCGGGAGAAGAGAAAGCCATGCCCATTCTCACTCCTGCCAGTCCCCAGGCCTTTGAAAAGGTCTGCAACACCACCAGGTTGGGAAGAACAGCGAGAAGTTCCAATGAAGAAGGGCCTCCTGAAAAATCAATGTATGCCTCATCAATCACCAAAATCGCATTGATCCTTTCGGCCAGGTATCTGATCACTTCCAGAGGGAGCACCTTACCAGTAGGATTGTTGGGAGAACAGATAAAAACCAGTCGTGTGTTCCACCGCACCGCCTCCAGAAGAGCATCGGGATTCAGGCTGAAATCGGGATTGAGCAACAGCTCATCCACCTCCACATCCTGAATCCGTGCACAAACCGAATACATGCCATAGGTTGGAGCCAGGGTCAGCATACGATCACGGCGCGGTTCACAAAAAATTCTGAAAAGCAGATCTATTGCCTCATCACTTCCGTTGCCGAGAAAAAGGTTCTCAACCCCAACGCCCTTAAATCCGGCAATTTTTTCAGCCAGTTCCCGCTGACGGGGATCGGGATACCGGTTTAATCCGGTCTCATTGGGGTTTTCATTCGCATCCAAATAGAGGGCACTCCTGCCAGCGTATTCATCCCTGGCAGAAGAGTAGGGCTTTAGGTTCAGAATATTCTTTCTGACCAGGCTCTTAACCATGACGGCACTTCTGTGAAAGATTTCAACCCCATCGGGATCACGCTGCATCGTCATTCGCAATTCGGCAGCCCTGGCATGCCCCTCCAGTCCTTCTGCCCTGGCCATCGTGATGACCGCGTCGCCAATGCTGCTCAAACCCCTTTGATCCAGCTCCTGAAAGGTGATGCTCTTCATGAAGGCATCCAGTGAAAGACCGCTGTAGGCTTTGGCATAACCTGAGGTTGGAAGTGTATGGTTGGTGCCGGATGCGTAGTCCCCACTGCTTTCAGGCGTCAGGTGACCAAGAAAAACCGATCCGGCATTTCGAATCCTGCCGGCAAGCTGTCGATAATCCCGGGTGGTGATGATCAGATGTTCAGGTGCATACTGGTTTATCATCGTCACCATCTCATCGGTGTCAGCCAAAACCACCAGACAACTGTTTTTCAGTGATTCAATCGCCACCTCCTTTCGCGGAAGAGCCGCCACCTGCTTTTCAAGCTCTTCGGCAACCGACCCGGCCACCCCGATTGAGTCGGTAACCAGGATGGACTGACTGTCGGAACCATGTTCAGCCTGCGACAACAGGTCTGCCGCCACCCATGCAGGATTGCACGAATCATCGGCCATAACGGCAACCTCAGAGGGCCCTGCAGGAAGGTCAATGGCAACCCCATCTCGTGTAACCAGCTGTTTGGCCATGGTTACCCATGAGTTGCCCGGACCGAAGATCTTATAGACTGACGGAACCTCACCCAATCCATAGGCCATAGCCGCAATGGCCTGAACCCCTCCCAGCCTGAAAATACGTTTCACGCCGCAATAGCGCGCTGCATACAATATTGCCGGATCCACCCTACCCTCCCGGTTTGCCGGGGTACACATGACCACCTCCTCACATCCTGCTATCGCCGCCGGAAGAGCCAGCATCAAAACTGTTGAAATCAGCGGAGCAGTACCTCCCGGCACATACAATCCAACCCGCTCAATCGGGAACCACCGCTGGTAGCACTCAATCCCCTCCCTGACCTGAACCCGGATCTCAGCCCGTCTCTGTGCTTCGTGAAATATCCGGATATTGGCCGCCGCCAGTGCAATCGCCTCTTTCAGTCGGGGCGACACCAGGTCTTCAGCCTCGCTGAACCACTCCTCCGGAACAGCAGCCGGAAGCGGATCGTAACCATCAAAACGCTGCGTGTAATCCCTTACGGCATCCCAGTTCCTGTTCTTCAAGTCATCCAACATGGCCGATACCTGTTGCTCCTTGCTCTTCGTATCGTATTCAGGCCGTGCCAGCAACCCTGACCACGACTCAGGATCCGGATGCTGAATGATGCGTATGATCTTCATCAGGCTTGTTATATTATCATTTTTTCAATCGGAATCACAAGAATTCCCTGCGCCCCGGCCGTTCGCAGACGGTTGATCACCTGCCAGAACTGGTTTTCGCTCAGTACCGAATGAACTGAGCTCCACCCTTCTGTTGCCAGGGGCATGATGGTCGGACTCTTCATTCCCGGTAAAACAGCACAGATCTCATCAAGTGCGCTGTTTGGAGCATTCAGCAGAATGTACTTGTTGTTCCTTGCGGCCAGCACAGCCCGGATCCTGAAGGTAAAATCGTCAAGCAGCTCCCGGGTATCCGGTTCGATCCGCGGAGAAGCGACCAAAACAGCCTCCGATTGCATCACAACCTCAACCTCCTTCAATCCGTTGCTGATCAGGGTGCTTCCGGAGGATACAATGTCAAAAATCCCGTCGGCCAACCCGATGGCAGGGGCAATCTCAACCGACCCGTTCAAATGGTGGATCTCAGCCTTTATTCCTTGTTCATCAAGATATTCCTGAAGGATGTTGGGAAAGGATGTTGCTATTCTTTTCCCCATGAACCAGCCAGTATCCTTGAAATCAGCCTCCTTCGGCACTGCCAGACTCAGACGGCAGCGACTGAATCCTAGCCGCATGACGATTTCAAGTTTCTTGCCCGACTCCCTCAACACATCCTCTCCAACAATGCCGGCATCTGCCACGGCATCTTCGATGTATTGCGGAATGTCATCATCCCTAAGGTATAAAACCTCCAGCGGAAATGAGTCTGACTGTGCCAGCAGGTTTCGCTTTCCGTTGGTCAGACTGATACCGGCCTCGGAAATCATTTCCATGGATTTTTCACTCAGCCGACCTGTCTTCTGCAATGCAATTTTCAGTTTTTTCATCTATATGTTTCAAAAAAAAAGGCTTGCAGATCTGCAAGCCTTTTTCGGATTAATATTCCGAAATCTTACTTTTCTGCACAGGTTTTCCTGATCATCGAATGATGATGATGAACATGAACCGTATGCAGAGAGTTTAAACGCATCGTTATTTTGTCGGGCTCAAAGGTATAATCCTTTTTGTTTCATGCCAGCGATTTGTAAAAAAAACAGAAAGCAATTTGGAAGCGATAATTCCGAGGATGATGC
>CAYGOU010000171.1:0-6784 GCA_964351455.1 uncultured Porphyromonadaceae bacterium | reverse complement strand
CCTCAATTCCGGGGATTCATGCCCGTGCTCATTTCCCTCAATCAAAGCCAGCGATGCCGCCGCCTCAAGCGTATGTGAGTCAAACCCAAGCATGGCGAGTCCCCCGGTGACAGCCATTATAACCGCAGCGCTTGATTCATTCAGTATCTTCAGTTTAAGAGGGACCTGCTGATACCCCTCTTTGACCATCAGGTAAAAATAGGCGCCCGCCAGCATGCCATCTGTCAGCTGTTCATCGCTAAGCCTGAACTTTTCTTTAAGGATCATGAAGACTGCCGGCAATACTCCTGCCATGCAACCTCCAGGAGCCGAAATGATCAGGTTGTTTGCAGAAGACCAGGATGAAATGCCGTAAGCGTACCAGGCAGCTTTGCCAACATCCGGTGCAAAACGGGTGGATGAAAAAAGATTATGCTGATAATTGATAAAATACCCCGAGGCCCGGCCACTCTCTCCGGCAGAATATCCCTGGCTGATGCCAACAGCATTCTCGGCCGTTTTGCCCATAATCTTCCAGGCAAAGGCCAAACGCTCCCTGATGGTTCCGGAGGATTGTTGCAACCTTTCAGACTCCAGTGCCAGGTATAGCCCCCCAAGGGTAATTTCCTCGGACTCCAGCACCTGGTGAAGGTATTCAAGGTTAAGAAACTCCTCATTGAGTTTTTCTGTAGTGATGGGAGATAACCTGCTTCCGGAAACCCTCCCGTTTTCATCAGAACGGTATTCAGCCTGCAGCAAAGGCTTTCCGGATTTGTCGAGCAGATGAAACCTTATTAAAGAATCCGGAGCATCCGGTCCGCCTGCAGGGGGTCTGACCAGATCGGCTTCGGGATTAAAGGGATACACCCTTCCATGGAGTCCGAATCCGCCGTTTTTTTTGACTTTACCATAAAACTCAAACAGGCTTTCATGGCTTTCTCCGGGATGATAACCTGCCAGTCCTGCCACCGTTGCGATGTCGGTCTGGCAGCTTTTCACATGATCAGAAAAGGCTCCTCTTAATTCGATGAGAATTCTGCTCTCTTCCGGTGCGGGGATTTTGCTCAGCAACTCCCTGAAGCTGACACCCATGAAGAGTGCACCTGTGGTGTATTGCAAACTGGGCCCTACCGCCAATCGGTAAATGTCCAGGATGGTAACCGAACTATCGGAGAGCATCGCTGATCCTGGCCAGTCTTTTCCCGTCCTGATAAGCCACAATGAATGATGACCATAGTTGGGTGCGCTGGATGAAGGCATCCCTGAAGCGGGCAGCGTCCTGGTAGTTTCTGAACGATCCGACGGTATACTTGTACCATCCATTTTCGAACTCTTCTGTCAGGGCCTCTGTAATTCCGTAGCGACTGGAAAGACGTGAGCCGCCTTGGCTGCGGTCTTTAAAAGCGCCCACCTGAATCCTGAACACAACCCCGCTAAGCGGTTGACTTTCAGTGATGATTTCTGTCGAGGTTTGTCCAGCCGTTGTTCCGCTGTATTGACTGAGTAGTTTGTCAACCTGATCCTGATAGGATAGTTCCTCTTTTCCTCCAGTAGTTTTGTCGGATGTTGTGTCAGTTTCGCCCATCAACTCCTTAAACCTTCTGTCCATCTGGTCCTCAAGATTGCTTCCTGCAAAGGTGTAGTTGTTGAATCTGTTGACGGCAACCCCTTCTGGCTGCTGGTACTCGAACCGACCGCTCACCGTATGGCTCCCGGCCACCTCCTGACCAACCCTGATCTGATATGTGTAGCTGATCTCCGGTTCGGCTGGCATTTGATCCCAATCAATGATGACCGTCTGGTTGCTGAACGAAAAGCTGGCATGCCCCCTGACCGATTCCATGGCCATGAATCCCTCCGGATACTTCTGGATGATTTTTCCGGGACCTTTGTAATCTCCCTTATTGATTCTCAGGGTGACATCGTAAATCCTGCCGGAGCCAATGGTTTGCGGAATCTGGGATTCAACGAACACATTGACTTTTTTAATGGGGCTCACGTCGGGTTCTTCTGTCCGCCTGGATTCGCGGCGTGTCAAAGGCTTCGTTGAGCGAGAGCTCTGTTCTTTTTCCTGTTCGGCTCTAGTCCTTGTAGTCCTCGGAGTGGCGGTTTTCGGTTCTCTCGCCACCGCAGATGATTTGGTTCCGAAGTGATAGCGCAAACCCAATCCCAGGGTTGAATAATAATCGTTGACATTGGTGTTTCCAACCAGGGCGTCAAGCAGGTCGGTGTTGGTCAGTCTCAAACCATATTCAGCCTCTATAGATAAATAGGGTAGCAATTGGTACGAGACCCCAAGGTAAAGAGGAATGGCCATTGCAGTGGGCTTTGGGTTTTTGGGGGTTACACCGTCGTTTTCGTAACCCGTAAACTGCGTGCCCAGAATGACATTGTTGGTGGTTGTGTGGCGCCTTGCACTCCGATAGCTGATGGTTGCCACTCCCGCTGACAGGAAAGGAGAGATGCGGGTGTTTGGCGACATGAAGATCTTCAGCGGGTCAATCCTCAGCGAAAGCCCGAATTCGGTAAGTTCACCCTCCATCTCTGTGGGATTGATCAGATCGGTCGAAACATTGCGGTAGCTATAAAGCCAGCCACCGGCAAACTGTGCCTGAACTCCGAACCAGGGACTGAATTGTTTAACAAGCCCCAGGCTTCCCCCGAACCTGGAGGAGGTGCTCAGTATGTTAAGAGGGTTGTAGTTGGTGGTTGACATGTCGCCGTAATACGACATCACCCCCGGGACCGCCTTGACCGACAATCCGCTGGTCGCTGAACGGCTTTGAGCCAGGGCCTGGCCTGAATGGATCAGCAAAGCCATAAGCAAAAGCATCATGCTGCATCGTCTGAACATATTCATCGTTGTCTTTTGTTAGCGTAAACAAATTCCCGCCGTGATCCGGCATGATTTAAATTTAAAATTACAAATTCATTCCTTCTCAAGCATTTAGGCAGATGTCCGATTTCCGGCACTTTTATAAACTTTTTTATGAACACTTTTGTTGTATGAACATCAAAATACAAAAATATGAGAACAAAGATGATTTTGGTGTTATGGTTGGCATATACCGGAATGCTTTTCGGTCAGGAGCAGCAGGGTGCAGGTTTTTACGATTTTAAAGTGCCTGATATCGTTGGTAAAGAGTATTCATTCTCTCAACTAAAGGGCAAAAAGGTTATGATTGTGAATACAGCCTCAAAGTGTGGATTGACTCCTCAGTATGAGGAGCTTCAGAAGCTTTATGAGGAGTATGGAGGCGACGGTTTCGTCATTCTCGGCTTCCCGGCCAACAATTTTGCAAACCAGGAACCTGGCAGCAACGAAGAGATCCAGGCCTTCTGTAATGAAAAGTATGAGGTAAGCTTTCCGTTGATGTCGAAGGTTTCTGTTAAAGGCAAAGACCAGCATCCACTATACACCTGGCTTACCCAAAAAAGTCTGAACGGTTATGCCGATTCTGAGGTCTCATGGAATTTTCAGAAATATCTGATCGATGAAAAGGGTAATCTGGTGAAGGTGGTTCCCCCAAGAACCAAGCCTGGTGATCCGGTCATTGTCGACTGGCTGAAATAGTGGATATTTCCTGTCAATGCAAAGCTTGCCGAAAGGCAGGCTTTGTTTATTTTTGGCGATTCCCTGCACATTGTGATTGAAACACTGAAATCGCTTACCTCCAATGAAAGGAGGGTCTTTCTGATCCACCTCGGTTATTCGTTGCTTGATGGCCTGGTGCTTGGGGTGCTTGCCCTGAATGAGTTTGTGCTGATAAAAAGCCTGAAGGGATCTGACTATCAGATAGGGATCCTCTTTCAGCTGACCGTCATCCTGATGCTCTTCTCCGTGCTGTTCAACGAATGGATACGGAGAATCCGAAACAAGCAAAAGCTGATGAGGTTACTGGGACTGGTAACCCGTTTGCCACTTCTCGCCTTAGTCTTTTTTCCAGATTCTTTGGAGGGTGTATTAAACCAGCCAATTTACGGTTATGTCTTTCTGATCATTTTTCTGCTCTTTTACCTCTCGAATCCGGTGGTTTTTCCCCTGATCAGCCAGATGTTGAAGACGCACTACCGGCATGAATTTTTCGGACGACTCTACAGCTATGCTGCCAGCCTGAACAAGATCGTAATGTTATTTGCCACCTTCGCTTTCGGGTGGCTGCTCGATCTGGATCCCTTTTCATTCAGATATGTTTACCCGGTCATCGCCATTTTGGGAATATCATCGCTGTATCTGCTTTCCGCCATTCCCTATCACGAGTCAGCAGCCCTCATCCCCAGAGACGGTCTGTTAAACTCCATCACCGACTCACTGAAAAGACTGGTCGGGATCCTATCCCGTAATAAGCCATACCTGGATCTTCAGGTAAGTTTCATGTTCTATGGTTTTGCGTGGATGTCGACCATCGCGGTTATCACCATTTTTCTAGAGAACCAGTTGAAACTGAACTACTCCTCTGTTGCCTTTTATAAAAACGCCTACAACCTGGTGGCCATCCTGATTCTGCCATTCTTCGGAAGAATTATTGGTCAGACCGATCCCCGGCGCTTTGCAATGCTAACCTTTGCATCCCTGATGTTCTTCCTGCTGTTTCTTACCCTCTCTGAGTATTTTCCCTCCTCATTCAGCTTGGGGCACATCCAGGTTTATCATATGCTCATACCGGCCTACATTGCCCATGCACTATTTGCAGCCACCATGAGCCTTCTCTGGTACATTGGTCCTGCTTATTTCGGAAAACCTTCAGAAGCAGGCGATTATCAGTCTATTCATCAAACACTCACCGGCTTCAGGGGACTCTTTGCCCCCTTACTTGGGGTGGTTTTGTACCAGTGGCTCGGATATACCCTCTCATTTTCTCTTGGTATTCTTTCGCTATTGATAGCCATCGTACTGATGAACATCAGCCTGAAAAGGCGTCCGCTGCATACCGAATAGGTACATTTTTTGCTATTTTTCGCCCTTATTTCAAATGAATGGATGATGCGACCGAATCCCGGGTGTTAGTGCCTTTAAAAGGACCAGCCTGGAAGTCTTTTCTTAAGTATTTCATATTTTTTGCCGGTGGGATTGCCATTTTCCTATGGGTTTACCGGGGACAAAACCCCGATGAAATTCTGCACGGACTCTCGAGATTTGATTATGGATGGATCGCGGCCTCATTTGTTCTGGCCTTGCTGAGCCATTTCATGCGGGCCTTACGCTGGAGGATGATGTTGCAGTCGATCGGTCACAACCCCAAACTATCAAACACCTTTCTCTCGGTGCTGGTCATGTACCTGGCAAATTATGCCCTGCCCAGGATGGGGGAGGTTACCCGTTGCGGAATCCTGAAGAAATATGACCGGATTCCCTTCACCAATCAGCTGGGCACCGTTGTGGCAGAGCGTGCGGTTGATTTCATCATGCTGCTGATTCTGCTGCTTATTGTTGCGGCGATAGAGTGGGGTAGGTTCATAGGATTTGCTCAAAGCCAGTCATTGGATGAATCCTCCTTCATGGTCAGGCTGTTCACCTCGGGAGCCATTTGGTATTTTTTGCTTGCAGGACTGCTGGCCCTGGCAGTGATCATCCTTTTTAGAAATAGGCTTTTGCAGATCGGTCTTCTCAAAAAGATGGCCGACCTCGGTGCCAAATTCATGACAGGACTCAAATCGGTGATGAAGCTCAAGAACCCCGGTCTCTTCATCTTTTATACCCTGGCCATCTATTTTCTCTATTTTGGCATGACCTATTCTGTTATGCTGGGCTTTGAACCCACACGCGATCTCGGGTTGCTGGCAGGTTTGGCCCTGGTAACCCTGGGCAGTGTGGGTATGGTGGTGCCGGTTCAGGGCGGGATCGGCAGTTACCACTTCTTTTCCATCGAGACCCTGCTGCTCTATGGTGTTCTCAGGGACGATGCGGTACTTCTGGCACTGGTGCTTCATGGATCCATGTCACTCTTCCTGATTTTTATAGGAGTAGTCGCCTTGTTGCTCCTCCCATGGCTAAACCGCAGAACTCCTCTTAAAGATTAATCTTGAATTGTTTAAACCAAAGTGCCCATCGTTTGTATTAAACCTATGATCAATGCTTTTGAACGAAGCTGAATGAATTCACCAAGGTATAATATAAGCGATTTGGAGAAACTCTCGGGGATCAAGGCCCATACGATCCGCATCTGGGAGAAGCGTTACGGAATCATTAATCCTGAACGCACCCAGACCAACATCCGCTACTACACCGATGAGGATTTGCAGAAACTCCTCAATATCAGTATCTTGAATAAGAATGGGTTTAAGATATCCCACATTTCCCAGATGTCGCCCTTTCAGCTTGAAGAAGCCATCTCGCGTTTATCAGATTCGCACGGGGGGGACGATGTTCTTATCAACAGCCTGGTGCAGGCAGCTATTGAACTGCACGAAGAGCAGGTAGAAAAATTACTCAATTCAAGTATTCTAAAGCTTGGTTTTGAGGACGCATTCGTACAGGTCGTTTTTCCTTTTCTCGATAAGGTGACCCTCATGTGGCAACTGGGCAAGGTAAATGCATGCCAGGAGCGCTTCGTTAACAACCTCATCAGACATAAACTGGTTGTGGCCATCGACGGACTGGTTGGTCAGAACGGATCGAGTACACGAAATTATTTGCTCTTTCTGCCTGCCGGTGAATTCAATGAACTTCCCCTGCTTTTTATCAATTATCTGCTTCGCAAAAGAGGATTTCACGTCGTTTACCTCGGTCCTGATATACCACTCGATCACCTCCGGAAACTAAAAGGGAAAGAGCAGTATGATGGTATTGTGGTCGCCTTTAACC
>CAYGOU010000170.1:0-6793 GCA_964351455.1 uncultured Porphyromonadaceae bacterium | reverse complement strand
GACTACGAACTACCTGTGGCGCTGGGTAAAACCATCTCAAACGAAACCTTCATCTTTGACCTCGCCAAAATGCCCCATCTCCTCGTAGCCGGGGCAACAGGACAAGGGAAGTCTGTTGGAATAAACGCCATCATCACCTCTCTCCTCTACAAAAAGCATCCTTCACAGATTAAGTTTGTGATGATAGACCCCAAAAAGGTTGAACTGACCCTCTACTCAAAGATCGAAAGACATTTTCTTGCCCGATTGCCCGACCACGATGAACCGATCATCACCGATACCCAGCATGTGATACAGGTTTTACTCTCCCTGAGTGCAGAAATGGATGACCGGTACAACCTTCTCAAAAAGGCCGGTGTAAGAAACATCAAGGAATACAACGACAAATTCACCCGCCGGAACCTTAATCCCCAGAATGGACACCGGTATATGCCTTACCTGATTCTGGTGATCGATGAGTTTGCCGATCTCATCATGACCGCAGGAAAAGAAATTGAACTTCCATTAACCAGAATTGCCCAGCTGGCACGTGCGGTTGGTATCCATATGATCATCGCAACTCAGCGCCCCTCCACCAATATCATTACCGGTACGATCAAAGCCAACTTCCCGGCAAGAATCGCCTTCAGAGTTCCATCCATGATCGACTCACGAACCATTCTCGACTCACCCGGGGCCAACCACCTTGTAGGCCGGGGAGATATGCTGGTGTCAATGGGAGGAGATCTGGTACGGGTGCAGTGTGCTTACATTGACACGGATGAAGTTGAACAGGTTACCGGTTTTATTGCCGATCAGACCGGATACCCCACCGCCCACATCCTGCCTGAACCACGCACCGACACCCACGAAGAGCGCACTGAAGTCAGTATTGACAAACTGGATGAACTCTTCGAGGAGGCCGCCCGTCTGGTTGTTGCAACCCAACAGGGATCCACCTCCTCAATTCAAAGAAAATTTTCAATCGGTTACAACCGGGCCGGAAGAATTATGGACCAACTTGAAGCAGCCGGGATCGTTGGCCAGGTTGATGGTAGTAAGCCACGACAGGTTTTGTTCCAGGATCTCTATAGCCTTGAAAAGCACCTCAATCAACATTTGCTCAGTTAAAGTGATTTTAAATCCTTGAATCTAATGATCCGCATCCTGATCGCCGCATTAATCCTGTTTCACACCCTGCCCCTGATGTCGCAGGATGCAGATCAGGCGCAAAAACTGATCCGCAAGGTTTCTACCAAGCTTCAATCACACAAAAGCCTGCAAGCCGATTTTAACTTTACCCTTTTCAATCCTGAGGTTGACATGAAAGACACCCATAAAGGATCGCTGCTCCTGCATGGATCAAAATATCGCCTTCAACTGATGGGATTGCTGGCCCTTTGCAACGGCGAAGCATTGTGGAGCATCAACCAGGAAACCAAAGAGGTATACCTTATGGATCCAGAAGAAAACGAACTCTTCGACCCCCATGCCATTTTTAATCTGGTGGAAAAGGACTTCACCTATCAGTGGATCAGCCAGAACGGTTCTCAGGTCACCGTTGACCTAGTGCCCAGGCAAACAGACAGCAACTATTCAAAGATCAGAATGGTCATCGATCAGCTCAAGGAGCAAATCCTGAAGGCAACCTATTTTTCTGATGACGGAAACCAGTATATTATTGAAATCCGTTCACTCATCTTTGACCCTCTGGCAGATGACAGCTTTTTCTTTTACGACAAAAGCAAGTATCCCGGTTTTTCACTCTTTGACATGCGCTAAAAAAACCATTGCCCATGCTTACTCCAATCCTGATTCTCGTTTACCTGGGTCTGTCAGCCTTGCTGATATATTTATGCCACCGCATCAAGTGGATGAACAGGCTGGGTGCCATTCTTTGGGCCTATGGACTCGGACTGGTAATTGGTAATATTTCCATTCTTCCTGCTGAAAGCGAAAAAGTGCTTAACACCATTTCTGAAATCACCGTACCACTCGCAATACCGCTTCTACTGTTTTCGCTCAGCTTCACAAGTTGGATACGCATGGCCGGCAAAACCCTTTTGTCGCTGCTCATTGCACTCTTCTCTGTTATCCTCGTGGTCTCTGCGGGCTTCTTCCTGTTCCGCAATCATCTGGCCGATCCCGACAAAATTGCCGGCATGCTGGTCGGGGTTTATACCGGAGGCACTCCCAACATGGCAGCTCTCAAAACTGCCCTGGAAGTTGACAACAACGTGTTCATCCTCACCCATACCTATGACATGGCCATCGGTGCCGTATTCCTTTTCTTTCTGCTCTCAGTGGCTCAAAGGGTACTTCATTATTTCCTGCCCCCTTTCAAAAAAAGCGCACCGGTTGAAAAGGCCATGCAGTATGTCACCAATCCTGAATTCGACTCGTTTTCGGGTTTTTTCAAGAAGAAAAACCTATGGCCATCTATGGCTGCCCTGGGACTGTCAATCCTGATATTTGCAGTTGCGTTTGGAGCCATGCAACTGGTTCCCGAAAAGTCGCAGACCGTGGTTGTCATATTGGTCATCACCACCCTTGGAATACTACTCTCTCTCGTTCCCCGGATTAACAGAATAGAGAAATCGTTCCAGCTTGGTATGTACCTTGTGGTGGTCTTTAGTATGGCAGTGGCCTCCATGGCCAATATCGAAAAAATACTTTCAGTCACCCCTCATCTGTTTCTCTATGTGGCGCTTGCCTATTTCGGAACCCTTACCCTGCATGTCTTAATTTCCAGGTTATTCAAGATAGATGCAGACACCACCATTATCACCATGACAGGATTGCTCTATTCGCCCCCTTTTGTTCCAGCCGTGGCTGCAGCACTCAAGAACAAGGAGGTAATACTGGGAGGTATCACGGTGGGATTGTTAGGCTATGCGGCAGGTAATTACCTGGGGGTCACATTGGCATATCTACTGGGAAATCTGTAATAGTTTATAATGTTCCGAAAATGGATTACAGGTTTTTTGTTGCTGCTGCTGCCTCAGGGGTTGATGTGCCAGAGCCTCGCCGGCACCCTTGAAGACCGCACCTTTTTCAGCCAGGCCCTAAATGAGGATGTTACCTTCAGGGTTTACCTGCCCCCCGGCTATCATACAGCGGCAACCGGAACCACATACCCGGTAATTTACTCACTGCACGGAGCATCGGTGGGATATGAGGCATATAGCCTGATGTACCCCATCGTCGATGCACTGTGGAGAACCGGGACTGTCAGACCCTTCATATTGGTGATGCCAGACGGAAAAGCGGAACCCTACCTGGGAAGCTTTTATACGAATTCTGAACTATACGGAAAGTATGAAGATTTTATCATTCAGGACCTGATTCCTTTTGTCGACGAGCAATACAAAAGCAATTCCTACAGGGGTATGCGGGCCATCATGGGCCATTCGATGGGATCATACGGCGCCTTCAAACTCGGACTTAAAAACTCCGGGCTTTTTATTGGAATTGCCGGCCATTCCGGTCCCCTAAATATTGAAATGCTTGAAATCCTCATTCCTCAACTCAAAACCGAGAACGGAAACCAGGCCCCTTTTAATTGGGCCCCAGGACCAGGAAAATCGTTGACCAACCTGGCCTTCTCCATGGCTGGAGCCTTTTCGCCAAACCTCAGCCAAACCCACAAGGTAGACTTTCCGCTCGATGCAGAGGCTGAACCAATCACCGCTGTCATGGATCGATGGAAACCTCACAATGTATCCAGAATGGCTGGTCAGCTTCCGGGAGAGAATCCCATGGGAATCTACTTTGACTGCGGAAGCCGGGATGATTTTCAGCTGCAGTTCCAGAACCGGGCCATGGCCGACAGCCTCAGAAAGTATCAGATACCCCATCAATATATTGAGTACTTCGGTGACCATAATACCGGTCTACCCCTGAGAGTGCCGGTTGCCCTTCGCTTTTTGGGAGCCCTTTTTCATGAAGCAACCGGAATGGATATCCTGTTGGATTCACCAGTTCAATACTCCCTATATCCCAACCCATCCGAGGGAGAGATTAGAATTACCCTAAGTTTTTCGCAATCAGAAGAGCCAGCTAAAGTCCTGGTCATGGATTTAATGGGCAGGGCCATCATGAGCGACTCGATGAAAAGCCCGAGCCATTTGATCGATCTGACGGGTTATGAACCGGGAGTTTACCTGATCAGTGTTGATCGCCGGGGGCATCGCCTGACAAAAAGGGTCATCCTGACGGGGCAATCTGTCAGAATCCCTTAAGGGGCAAGGTAACCGTGGGTATTAAAAGGAGCAGGCCGAGCATTATTAAAATAAATATCAGCGGGGTAACCCATTTAACCCATTTATGGTAGGGTATCCTGGCCACACCAAGCACTCCGATCAGAACCCCTGAGGTAGGCGTTATCATATTGGTGAATCCATCTCCGAACTGAAACGCCATTACCGTAGCCTGCCTTGAGACCCCGATAAGGTCTGAGAATTGTGACATCAAGGGCATGGTTAAGGCAGCCTTGCCCGATCCCGAAGGTATGATCACATTCAGCAGGGTTTGAAAAAGATACATCATACTGACAGATGCCATCTTTCCAAGATCTGCCAGCGCCAATGAAACGCCATGCAGGATGGTGTCAATGATCATTCCCTGCTCCAGAATAACAATGATTCCTCCGGCCAGTCCCACTACCATCGCCGCTGAAAGAATATCTTTTGCTCCTTCAATGAAAAGCCTGGTGATTCGGTTTGGACTGTAACCCATGGCCACTCCCGCAAAAATACCCATGGCAAAAAACAGGGTGGCTATTTCCATAATGTACCAGCCGTACCCCATCACTCCAACCACCAGGTAAAGAATGGTAAAGATCAATATAACGAGAACCAGGGATCTTGCCGATCTTCTGAGCGACAGAAAGCCTGAAACGATGAAAAGTGCAGTCATGACCGGAAGGATGGGAAGCTTGAGTGAGCTGTTACCTGCTGAGAGGGTTGTCATGGGCTCACGGAAAGTACACAGGATCATGCCAGCTGACAGGAAAAGGAATAGCAACCAAGCCGGCCTGCCGGCTTTAATCCGATCCTGGTCAGTTTCAATACCATGTACCTCCCTCCAGTGTCTGTCATCCTCCCAAACCGGAGAGCGCTCTGGATTCCGCCTGATCCTGATGGCATATACCAACACATATGCGATGCCGGTGATTGTGATGATTACCCAGCAGAACATCCGGTATCCCATTCCGGAGTAAAGCGGCAGGTCTGACAACCCCTGAGCGATTCCCACCGTGAAGGGATTGAGCACAGCACCTGCAAATCCGAGCGCAGCAGCAACAAAGACCATCCCAACCCCAACAATGCTGTCATATCCCATGGATATGGCCAGCGGTATGAAAATCACCACAAAAGCGATGGTCTCCTCGCTCATTCCGAAAACTGCACCAAAAACACTGAAAATGATCATCACCATGACAATCACCATGTTGGGCATCCCGATCTTGCTGATGATCCCGAAGCGCTCAAGTCGGGTGCTGAATCGAAGGAAGCTCCTAATGGCCTGGTCAATGGCCCTGCTTTCATTCATAATCCAGAAGGCCCCTCCAATTAGCAGAATGAAGGCTATGATCGGTGCAGTATTCTGAAATCCCTCATACAGGGCTGAAAATACCTGCCAGGTCTGTGGCTGTCGCTCAACCTGCCTGAACGACTCCTTAACAATCACTTCACGCTCAGTACCATTTACATCAATGCGGGTCCGCTCAAATTCACCCCCGGGAATGATCCAGGTGAGAACAGCCGAAACAACTATGATGGCAAAAACTATCACCCAGGTATGCGGAACTCTTTTCATCTTATAACAGGTTTAATTCGGCTGAAAAGCGGTAAATTTTTCTTTTTTAATGAATAATTCCAAATTTTGCAGCCTATCCAACTTCATTTTGCAATGAATAATCCAGATCTTCTAAGTCGGCTAAGGAAATCCATGCTTGAGGCCAGAGTCGATGCATACATCATACCCTCTTCTGATCCCCATCAGAACGAATACATTCCTGATCATTGGCAGTTCAGACGCTGGTTTTCAGGATTCACCGGATCTGCCGGAACCGTTGTCGTTACAAAAGATTTTGCAGGACTCTGGACCGACTCAAGGTACTTTCTACAGGCAGAGAATGAGTTGGCCGGCTCCGGGATTGAGCTGGTAAAACTTAAAATCCCCCATACCCCTGAGCATATCGGGTGGCTGGCCGAGACTCTCGAAAAAGGCAACAGGGTCGGCATTGACAATCGTTTCTTTGCATCCGCCTCCGTAAAATATCTTCAGGAACAGCTGGGTTTAAAAGGAATTGACATACTTACCAAAATCGATCTTCTATCTCCACTCTGGGAGAACTGTCAGGAACTCCCAGATACTCCTGTTTTCATTCATGAAACACGCTATGCCGGGCAAAGCAGAAAGGATAAGATTGCTGATGTTCTTGCCGCAATGAAGAAAAAAAGCATTGACCATCATCTCATCACAACGCTCGACGACATTGCCTGGCTGCTGAACCTGCGGGGCTCCGACATAAGTTTCTGTCCCTTCTTTGTCAGTTATTGTCTTGTTGGACACCATTATATCCATTTATACATCAACCCGAAGAAGGTTCCGGATGCCATCCGCTCTGAGCTTGAGAAAGACCTTGTTCAGATACACCCCTATGACCTGCTGGAGAACGATTTGCAGAAGCTCGAACCGGGATCGAAACTATACCTTGCGCCAGAGCGCGTGAACCATGCGCTTCTGCAAGCAATCCCGGAAGGGGTTCATGTTATTGAGGGGATGAACATCACCACAGGTTTAAAGG
>CAYGOU010000169.1:0-6855 GCA_964351455.1 uncultured Porphyromonadaceae bacterium | reverse complement strand
GGGTATGGGGGAGAGGTGGTTATTCGTAGTTGTGGGTGAACAAGAAGGTTGAGCCTTTGCCAGGGTCTGAGGTTACCCAGATGCGACCGCCGAGGAGCCTGACCAGGTTCTGTGTGATGTTAAGTCCGAGTCCCGTGCCTCCATATTTTCGGTTCAATCCTGAGTCGATCTGCTCAAATCGCCTGAATATCTTCTCCTGATCCTCCTTGCTGATGCCTATTCCGGTGTCCTTGACGAAAAAGGCAAGCTGATTGTTTTTGTGGACTTTGACTCCAATGGTAACTGTTCCCTCCTCTGTGAATTTGATGGCATTATTAGTCAGGTTATTCAGGATTTGCCTGAACCGGATCGGGTCGGTGAAGATGGTGGCGGTTTTGAGTTCATCGGGAATTTCAGTTTTAATCTCCAGGTATCTGAATTTCTCACGGGATTGATCCTGGAGTTTCAGTTCAGCAACCTCCTGGATCAGCCGGGCCACGGAAACATTTTCGCGGTGTATCTCGAGCCGGTTGCTTTCAATTTTTGCCAGGTCGATGATGTCGGATATCAGTTGCAGCAGGCTTTCTGAGTTTTGGCGAATCTGTGCAATATATGTTTCTTTCTCCTCAGGAAACAGATCCTCGGTTGAGATCAGTTCGCTGAACCCCACGATGGCGTTCAGCGGGGTGCGCAACTCGTGGCTCATGTTGGCAAGGAACGAAGACTTCAGCCGGTCGCTCTCTTCAGCCCTCTCCATGGCCTCTTTCATCTGCTGCTCGCTGTTTTTTCGTTCGCTGATGTCGCAGTGCGTTCCCAGGGCACGAATGGGACTCCCGTCCTGACTGCGTTCAATGCAGCTCCCGCGGCATTCGATCCAGGCCCAGTCGCCATTGCGGTGCCTCATCCGGTACTCTAGCAGCAGGGGTGTATCCTCATTGAAAAACTCCTGAAAACGATCGAAGATTCTCTCTGCTTCGAGGGGGTCAAGCAGACTTCTGAAGGTTTCGACCGACGAGCTCAGTTCACCAGGTTCATATCCCAACTGGGCAAACCAGCGGTCGCTGAGCACAATCTGATTCTTTTTAAGATCCCAGTCCCAGATTCCGTCATTCACCGCCTTGACGGTAAGTTCATGCCGTTCACGTGTTTTCTCAAATTCATTTTCACGGTCAAGTTCATCGGTGATGTCCCTGACAAATCCAATAACCCCAATGATGTTACCAAGGTTGTTTTTGAGTGGCAGATATTTTTCGAAGGTATAGCCTTCACGCTGCTGCGACTCAAGATTGTAAGGTACCACATGGCCATCTGTTGTGTTTCCGGTCAGGGTCTCTTGGATTACTGCTGAAATTCCATTGGTGCGCAGATGCGGAAAGTGCTCGAACAGGGGTTCCTGATTGCTCACCTCGTCTCTTTTTTTTCCGGAGATCTTTTCCATCTGGGGATTCCAGAACAGCACCCTGAAGGATTTGTCAAGCACGAAAATACCTTCGTCGGTGCTGGAGAGAATATCCTTGAGCAGGATCTGGTTGTTTCGCAGCTGGATTTCCATCTGTTTTCTGCGGTGGATGTCGAGGGCGATCCCGGCCATCCTGACCGGCCGGTTTTCAGGATCGCGTGCTGACACTTCGCCCCGGGTGAGGATCCACCGGTATTCATTCATCTGGGTGTTGAACCTGATCTCATTCTGGTAATAGGGGGTCTTCCCCTCCATGCAATGGGAAAGCAAAAGATCATCGGTTTCATGGTCTTCAGGGTGTATCCGTGACCTCCATTCGCCGGATGGGATCCTTCCTCCCGGTGCGTTGCTGTCTGATCCTTTCAGCAATTTTCCGGTTATCTGGATCTCCCCCGTTTGAAGATCCCAGTCGAACAGGCTGAGATCAGAATACTCCAGTACCAGTCCAAGCCGGTCGCGATCGGTTTCGAGCTCCTCAAGACTCTTCTGCTGGTGGGTAATCTCCTCCACCATGGCTACGATGTAGGGAGTTTCACTTTGGTCGTGAATCCGGTAGTAGTCAAACTGGAACCAGGTTTCAGGTTTCATGATCAAGCGACAGCGGCTCTGCACCCGGTCGGTTTCTCCCGAAAGAAAGGCACCTAGTTTTCGTTCGCAGTCGCTTCGGAATTCCGGTTCAAGAAAATCCAGCAATTTTGATGGTTCCCTGATCTCATTTTCATGAATACCGGTCAGGGTAGTGAAAGCTTTTGATACATAAATCGTTCGCTTGGGTTCAAAAATCCAGAATGCCTTCGGGATGGTCTGGGTAATGAGTTTAAACCACTTCTCCTTTTCAGAGGCATCCTCCAGGTCGATGCGGTCAGCCAGCCATTCGCTCTTCATCCGTCGGATGCGCCTTTGCTGGGATAACAGGATGATCAGCAGGATCACGCCAGTCAATGCGCTGAATGCCAGCAGGTAATGCTCAATGGTCAGGGTTTCAAAGTTCATATGGTCAACCAGTCTGAGGGAGCCTCAAATTATCAAATATCCTGTATGTGCAAGCGCTTTCATGATTCGATTTTATCAACATTATTCTTAACTTTCGATATCATATAAAATAAAATCCACCATGAAGTACAGAGTTGAGAAAGACACCATGGGCCAGGTTGAAGTTCCGGCCGACAAGTATTGGGGAGCCCAGACCCAGCGGTCGATCAACAATTTCAGGATCGGTGAGGGTACCATGCCTCACGAGATCATAGAGGCATTTGCCTATTTAAAGAAGGCGGCAGCCATGGCCAATTGCGAACTTGGTGTTTTGGGTGAAGATAAGAGCCGGATCATAGGACAGGTCTGTGACGAAATTCTCGCAGGAAAGCTGAACGACCAGTTTCCGCTTGTTGTTTGGCAGACCGGATCGGGTACCCAGTCGAACATGAACCTGAACGAGGTGGTATCAAACCGTGCCCATGTACTGGCCGGGAACTTGCTGGGTGAAGGAAAACCCCAGATCCATCCCAACGATGATGTCAACAAGTCTCAATCCTCCAACGACACCTTCCCGACTGCCATGCATATTGCAGCATACAAGATGCTGATTCAGACCACCATTCCCGGGATTGAACTGTTAAGAGACACCCTGGCAGCCAAGTCACGTGAGTTTATGGAGGTGGTCAAGATCGGGAGAACCCATTTCATGGATGCAACTCCACTAACGCTTGGCCAGGAGTTCTCAGGCTATGTATCGCAGCTTGACCATGGACTGCGTGCCCTGAAAAACACCCTTCCCCACTTGAGTGAACTGGCGCTGGGCGGTACGGCTGTCGGCACCGGGATCAATACCCCCAAGGGTTACGCCGTTCTTGTGGCGCAAAGAATTGCCGACCTGACCGGATTGCCGTTTATAACGGCCGAGAATAAATTTGAGTCACTAGCCGCACACGATGCGGTGGTTGAATCACACGGTGCCCTGAAGATGCTGGCAGTAAGTCTGATGAAGATTCTGAATGACATCCGTGTGATGGCCTCGGGTCCGCGCAGCGGCATCGGAGAGATCATCCTTCCGGCCAACGAGCCAGGTTCATCGATCATGCCCGGAAAGGTAAACCCAACCCAGGTCGAAGCCCTCAGCATGGTATGTGCCCAGATCGTCGGCAACGATACCGCCATCTCTGTCGGAGGAATGCTGGGGCATTTTGAACTCAATGTGTTCAAGCCCATGATGATCCGTAATTTTCTTGAATCGGCACGACTACTCGGAGATGCCTGTGTCTCCTTCAATGATAACTGCGCGGTCGGCATTGAGGCAAACATGCCGGTGATCAAACGACACCTTGAAAACTCACTCATGCTGGTTACGGCCCTGAATCCCCACATTGGTTACGAGAAGGCCGCTGAGATTGCAAAAAAGGCACACCATGAAGATATCACGCTGCGCCAGGCGGCCATGGCTCTCGGCTATGTGACCGATGAGGAGTTTACCCGCTGGGTTGATCCAAATAAAATGATCGGGAGCCTTTAGCAACCTCCTTACAGATCCGCAGCCGATCCGGGTTGAGCGGTAATAATCGCCTTATCCGCCGGCACCTTGGGTACGCGACCCCGCTGCTGCCTCCTGATAAAAGTCATTGGCAGACCGGCGCTCCGTACCACGGAAGTGCGTATTTTTGAGCGGTAATAACTAATCGTGTCGATCCATGAGTTCATCTGAAAACAACCCTCATCTTTTTGGCGAGTTTCCGCCCGTTTCCACTGCGGAGTGGGAGGAGATGATCCTGAAGGATCTAAAAGGGGCAGATTATCAGAAGAGGCTGATCTGGAAAGGACTTGAAGAGATCAGCGTCAGGCCGTACTATCGCGAGGAGGACCTTAAGCAGTTCGGTCATATCGGGTCCGCTCCGGGAGAATATCCCTTCGTCAGGGGAAATCACCTGAACGGAAATACATGGCTGATAAGGCAGGACGTTCATTTTGAGGGGGAGGCAGGAGCCACTCTGAATAAAATACGCCATCTGCTCGACAGGGGCGTTGAATCCATCAATCTCATTTTCGCACCGGGAGTTTCAGATGCCGGGGCCAAGGCGCTGTTTGACATGTTGCCCCTGGAAGAGGCTGAATTCAACACCGAGGACTATAGTCCTATTAATTTGCTTGAATGGATCAAGGCCCGAACCACCACTTCAAACCTTGATCCCGGTCGGGTAAGGTTCAATCTTCAATGGGATCCCATCGGGGATTTCATGCTGTCGGGGAGATGGCCCGGAGAGGCTGCGGACTACGACCGGATGGCTGAGGCCATCCGATTGGCTGAGGGGTTTGACCATGTGAAGCTGCTTACCATCAACGGACGCTATTTTAAGAATTCTGGTTCCACCATGGTTCAGGAGCTGGCATTCAGTTTGGCCGCCGCCAGTGATTATCTGGCAGAATTGACCGACCATGGCGTTGCCCCCGAGACGGCAGCACGGCACATCAACTTCGGTATGAGTGTCGGGCCGAACTATTTCTTTGAAATAGCCCGGTTCAGGTCGGCCCGCCTTTTATGGTCGAAATTGCTTGAATCCTATGGTGTTAAGGGTCAGTCTGCCCAACTGATGATTCATGCCGAATCGTCGCGCTGGAACAAATCGCTCTACGACCCGCATGTCAATCTGCTGCGCAGTACCACAGAGGCTATGTCGGCCATTCTGGGCGGAGTACACTCCCTGACCCTGCTGCCGTTCGATTTTACCTACCAGACTCCCGGTGACTTTTCAGAACGTCTTGCCCGGAACCAGCAGATCCTGCTCCGTGAAGAGTCGTACCTCGACAAGGTTGCCGACCCTGCCGGGGGGTCATACTACCTTGAATACCTGACCCATTCGATTGCCGAGGCAGCATGGACCATGTTCCAGAAGGTTGAGGAGATGGGGGGGCTGACCGAAGCCTTCTACCAGGGCTGGGTTCAGAACGAGATTGTCACCGGTGCACGTTCGAGGGATGAGTCGATTGCCCAGCGCAGGGAGATCCTGCTGGGCATCAACCAGTATCCCGACCTGAGCGAACAGATGCTTCCCAAAATCCAGCTGGATAGAGTTATTTCACCGGTTCCTGACACCGCCGGGGCCGATGCACAACCCCTGATACCCTACCGTGGATCAGAAGCTTTCGAAGCGCTGCGGCTCGCAACCGAGAAGTCTGGATCCGTTCCCAAAGTATTTCTGCTAACGATCGGAAACCTTGCCATGAGAAGGGCACGGGCCGGTTTTGCTACAAACTTCTTCGGATGTGCCGGCTACCAGGTGATCGACACCAACGGTTTTGACTCGCTCACCGATGGGATGGAGGCTGCTCGCGCCGTAAAGGCTGACCTGGTGGTACTCTGTTCATCCGATGAGGAGTATGCAAGTCTGGCCCCGGAGGCCCTGGGCATAACCCAAGGCCGCGAGATCCTGGTCATCGCCGGTAATCCGGTGGCCATCATGGATGATCTGAAAAAGGCCGGAGTTGAGCATTTCATCCACCTGAAGAGCCATGTACTGAATACCCTGAAGAATTTTAACCGGCTGCTCGGGATCCCGATATATCAGGAATAAACAGCATTAAAATGAGACCAAATTTCTCCAACATACCCCTCAATGCGCAAAAGGGGAATTCATGGAAAACCCCTGAAGGAATTGATGTAAAACCGGGGTATACCCAACATGATCTTGATGGGCTCGGGCACCTGCAGTATGCTGCCGGTGTGCCCCCCTTTCTGCGCGGGCCCTATTCAACCATGTATGTGATGAAGCCCTGGACCATCAGGCAGTACGCGGGGTTTTCAACGGCTGAAGAGTCGAATGCCTTTTACCGCCGCAACCTGGCGGCAGGACAGATGGGACTCTCGGTTGCTTTTGACCTGGCGACCCACCGCGGATATGATTCTGATCACGAGCGGGTGGTTGGCGACGTTGGAAAGGCCGGTGTGGCCATCGATTCGATTCTGGATATGAAGATTCTCTTTGATGAGATTCCCCTGAACAAAATGTCGGTTTCGATGACCATGAACGGCGCAGTACTTCCGGTGATGGCATTTTACATCGTTGCGGCACTTGAGCAGGGCGCCAGGCTGGATGAACTTGCCGGCACCATTCAGAACGACATCCTGAAGGAGTTTATGGTTAGAAACACCTACATCTACCCTCCGGAGTTCAGCATGCGGATCATTGCCGATATTTTCAGGTTCACCTCGCAGCATATGCCCAGGTTTAATTCAATCAGCATATCGGGTTATCACATGCAGGAGGCGGGAGCAACGGCAGATATAGAACTTGCCTACACCCTGGCCGACGGACTGGAATACCTGCGCACCGGGGTCAAAACCGGACTTGACATCGATGCCTTTGCACCGAGGCTTTCGTTCTTTTGGGCTGTCGGAATGAACCATTTCATGGAGATCGCCAAAATGCGCG
>CAYGOU010000168.1:0-6874 GCA_964351455.1 uncultured Porphyromonadaceae bacterium | reverse complement strand
GCCTGTATGATCCCGTTCAGAAAAGAGTGGTTGTGAATGACACCTCTACGGTGATTTCAGTTTCCTTTTTTCATCCCTACATGATTTTCTCAGGTTACGACCAGCGCAAAAGCTATATCGAAGAGATCAAGAAACATCCTGACTTCGGGGATCTGCTTGACAAATACAACCAGAACCTGACCAACAACCCCGACAAGATCTTTGAGGTTGAGGACAATTCAGAGTTCTTTCAGAAATTATCCACCATGATGAAAGAGACCTTTCAGACCATGGGACAGAAGAATCAGCTGACCGGAAGCACTCCCGTTAACAACAAAGCTCCGTGGATCGAGGATGCTCCGGGAGGAAAGGTTAAATTTCTCAATGACCGCAATGTTTTTTACGGAGGAGGATTGTATGACAAGAGCGGCACTCTGATAAAATCCTTTCCGGTTGAAACCGAATCAACACCCATCTCCGCAAAGCTTGGATGGCCCCCGCAGATTCAGTCTGGTACCAAGGAAACCCAGATGGACATAGGCGACGGAGACTTTGACCTGATTCTCTCAAAAGGTTTTGATTTCAGTAAGATGAATGACCCCAACGATCCCGTTGGAAAAGGTACCGCCATGAATGTGGCTCAGTGCATGGTAAATGTTCTTGAAATCATCATGGGTTACCAGGTCAAGCCCAAACTTGACGAATTCGCAAGCAAAATCACCGTTCCAACCGAAACCGGATTCAAAATTACCGACGGCATCACACGCAACAAACCAGGGAAAGCACTGGAAGGAATACTTGAACTGATCGAAAAGAACGACGATGAGGTCGCTGAGTGGATGTTCGGTACAGCCAAAACAGCAGCCACGGTTGATTATATCGGAAAGGCAGCCGGGTTGATGAAAAAGGTCTCCTTTATTTTCCAGGTCCTGGGATTTGAAGACGAAAAGAGTCCCTTTATCGGAGAAATGGTCGGAGCCCCTGACATGGTCAAATACTCCATGGCCCAGAGCGGAGGGATTATCATTAGTCTGAATGAGACAAAACCACCCGTAGCAAGCTTTACGGTTTCACCAGCGTCTGGAGTTGTTGGCACACGCTTCACCTTCGATGCCTCAGCCTCAGCAGACCCGGTTTTTCCAATTTCACTGCTTCAGTTCCGTTGGGACTTCACCTCCAGGAACCAATTCACCGAGTGGAGCAGCAATCCCCTGATCAGTTATTCGTACACCGAATCCGGATCCTTCAGTGTGGTGCTTGAAGTCAAGAACACAGCCAACCTTACCAACAGAGTTTCAAAAAGAGTCAATGTGGGCGGGGGTGCAGGATCAGCCAGTCATGTCAAGGTATTCAAAAACAACAACCCGTGGAACAGCGATGCCCTGATCAGAGTACTTGAATCCCTGGGCTTCAGGGCGGGTGCCGGCACCAATACCTACGAGATTCTTAACTCCACCCAGATGGCTAGCGCTTCTCTGATTCCGGGACAGGACCTGGTGATCATTCAAAACGACCAGAACCAGACATTCTATAACGATTACGCAGCCAACCAGGCAAAGTTTGCAAGTTTTGTAAATCTTGGCGGCTCGATGTTCTGGGAAGCTTGTGACGAAGGCTGGGCCAGCGGCTCAATACAGGATGCCAACATCACCCTTCCGGGAAACATAAAATATCATTACAAGCTTGACAACTTCAACTATGTGGTGGATCCTCAGCTTCCGCTGGTGGCAGGACTGCCGATTAAGATGGACCACAACTACGCAAGTCATGAGTATTTCAGCAACCTGGCTGAGGGAACCACCGTCTATCTCAATAATTCAGATGGTAATCCAACGCTGATCGAATTCATCTACGGCGGTGGCTGGATCATCATGGCTGCCCAACCCCTTGAACACCAGTATGACCGGGTGTACAACAATCCCGACATGGAGCAGTTGCTTCCCAGGATTGTGGCCTACTTTACAGGAAAAGCGCTTGGAGGTGCACTTCCGGTGAACCCGAATCCGGTGCCTTCAACCCTGGCCAGCCATACAGGACAATAGGTCACCTCAGTGAATCTGTCCAGACCTTCATCTGCGACAGACCACGGTTTGACCAGGCAAAATAGGGAATCGCCGTCAGCTCAACGGGGGTTGTAGGGCTTCCGTCATGATAGCCTTTTATCTTTAACGTTCCGGTGCCATTCAAAAGTTTGGTATCGAAACGGTAAATGATATCAGAACCTGCATCAACCTGCAGATTCTGAAAATCAACCCCTGGGTTATCGGGTGATTCAAAGCAGTAAACCATTGGTCCACGCTGGATGGCAACCTTCCCGGCATTTTCTGCAAGTTCATTGTGAGCCACCACAAGCCGCGCAGGCATATCGAACTGCATGACGATCTGATCACCGGGTTTCCAGGTTCTGCTAATGATCCAATATCCGGATTGTAACATCATGGCAGGTACCGTTTCTCCGTTGATTGAAAAAAGATGGGTTGGATCCTGGTCGCCTGTGAATTGGTAGAGATCGCCAGGCACGGCCTCTCCCCTGCTCCATCCTGGTATCCTGATGGCAAGTTCGAAACGCACCGCCCTTTCGGGATTGACATCAACCACAACCCTTCCATCCCAGGGGAGTTCGCTGCTTATTGAAACCTCAATCTCCCGGTTTCCAATGCCAATTTTTGTTGAACTGGATATAAGAAGGTTGACGAAGATTCGCTGATCCTTCACAGCATAAATATATCCCGGCAGGGAGGGAAGAAAACGTACCATATTCCCGGGACAGCAGGATACCTCAAACCACTCGCTCCGGGTGTAATCGCCAAGGGCCTCCAGGGGGTTCTGGTAAAAGAAGCGATCTCCTGAAAGGGAAACCCCTGAAATGAGTCCGTTGTACAGGGTGCGTTCAAGAATATCGTAATACTTAGATTCTCCCGAAAGGAGAAACAGACGCTGGTTCCAGAAAGCACTGCCAATTGAAGCGCAGGTCTCGGTATAGGCTGAGCGGTTTGGCAGCTCATAACGGTCGCCAAATGCCTCGGAGGTGTGTCGCGAACCAATTCCACCTGTCAGGTACATCTTGTGATTTACTACGTCCTCCCAAATGTGTTTGATAGCTCCTGCATAGGCCAGATCACCGGCAATGGCTGCATAATCGGCCATGCCTGTGTACATATACACCGCCCTGACCGCGTGGCCGACTGCCTCTTTCTGCTCAAGAACGGGCAGGTGATCCTGCATATACTCCTTGCCGTTGTAAAGGGCAAAAATCGAACTGTCTGGATATGGTTCAAAATGATGCTCCCGTCCCCGTTGGTCAAGAAAGAACCCGGCCAGATCAAGGTAATCCCTGTTTCCGGTAACCCGGTAAAGTTTGACCAGGGCCAGTTCAACCTCCTGATGTCCCGGTATAACATGACGTTTTTCCGGACCAAAGGTACTGACTAGAAGATCGGCATTTCTGATGGCAACATCCAGAAGGTTGCTTTTACCGGTTGACTGATACCAGGCAACAGCCGCCTCATAAAGATGACCGCCGTTGTATAGCTCATGCGAGCCATTGAGGTTGATCCAGCGCTCTTTTCCGCTACCGGGAGCAGGGTTTTCAGGATCAATGGTGCGACCGGTGAAAAGATACCCGTCGGGCTCCTGGGCCAGAGCAATCTCACGGATGAGTGAGTCGGTATAGCTCTCCAGCTCAGGATCGGGATGCGTTTTCAGGGAGTAGGCAATTCCCTCAATCACCTTGTATACGTCTGAGTCATTATAACGTTTCCCCAGGTGCGGGCCCTCCATTCTGCCCGATGCCTTCAGGAAATTGTCCATGCGGCCGGTCTCCCGGATCTTTTCGAGGGCAAAGGGAATGGTGCTGATCCGGTTTGTCTCAATCCTGCTGAGCCAAAATGGGTCAGTCATTGTCACTTCATTGAAGGCAACAGGTTGAATAGGATAATCGGCGACCGGTTTGTCAGATACTGAACAAGAGGCCAGGGCAGCAGCCAAAACAAAAAGGCAAATCAGAGTTACTTGACGCATATTGTTGAATTTTAAAAGGTTGAAGTCCTGAAAAAACTGAATTCAGCCCAGCGCCAAGTTATTAAAACCCTTCAATAATCACTTATAACGATTTGAAATCCGGCGATAAGCCTCCCTGAACGGAACCCCCTTTGCCACCAATTCCATAACATCCCTGACAGATAGCAACTCCGGAGTCATGGCCCGATTAAGCTCCTCGGGATTGGCTTTGAGGGATGAAGCTGCAATTACCGAAGCCTGAACCACTTCAATGGTCAGGGTGAGTCCCCTGATGACCGGCTCCTTTGTCCATTGCAGGTCACGGTGGTAACCTGAAATGAGGTTTGCCGGAATCATTCTGCACTGAAGTTCATATCCGCTGACCACTCCAAAGGCCGCACGGATCAGTTCAAGCAGATCAGGATTTCGCTTGTGTGGCATGATGGATGATCCGGTGGTAACTGTGTCGCTGAGGTCGAAATAACCCACTTCAGGCATGGTGAAAAGAATCACGTCAGAGGCCCAGCGGTTCAGATCTCCCAGAACCATCAGGCAGTCGTGCAGAATTCTTGACTCAAGCTTTCCGCGTCCATTCTGGGCCGCCAATGGGTTGTCGAGTATCCTGTCAAAACCCAAAAGGTTGGTGGTCATTTCACGGTCGAGTTCAACCGGCACTCCATATCCGGCTCCGGTTCCCAGGGGGTTTTTATCAATCACCTTCATCGTCGCTTCCATCAAAACCAGGTCATCCCGCAGGGTTTCACAGAAAGACTCAAGCCATTGTCGCACAGAAAAAGGCATGGCTTTGCGGGTATGCGTATACCCCGGAAGGGGATGATGACCATCGCGGTCACTGACATCCTCAAAAGCTGACAAAAGATTGTGGATCATTTCCGTTAGCCTCAGCAGGTGATCCTTTTCAAAGAGTCTCATGGCTGTCAGCACCTGGTCGTTGCGTGAGCGGCCGGTATGCACTCTCTTGCCCGCCTCACCCAACGTTGCAGTCAGGAATTTCTCTATGGCCGTATGTCCATCCTCATCCTTGGTTTCAATGGAGAAGTGACCGGCGAGGTGCAACTCCTTGATTTTGTTAAGTCCTGCAACCAGCTGCTCCATCTCATCGGCTGTGATCAGACTGATCTTGGCCAGCATTTTAACATGGGCAACCGAAGCTTCGCAATCATAAGGAAGGAGAAGCATGTCAAGCTCCGGATCCCTTCCGGTGGTGAACCGTTCAATAAAGGGATCCAGGTTTTCAGTGGTTTGCCAGAGCTTCATCAGTCGTGCAGGGTTTTGGGCCTCCAGTTGTATGGTTGCTTCTTGCGGAGCACAATATAGTGAGCCTTGAGGCGTATGGCGTTTATCCGTATGAACCCCTTGCTGTCGACCTGGTCAAAGCCTCCCTCAATGTCCATCGATGACAGGTCCTGATTATACAGACTGTATGGCGACTCCCTGCTTACCGGCATGGCATTGCCCTTGTACAGTGCCAGAACTACCTTTCCGGTAATGGCCTCCTGACTTTTGTTGAAGGCAGCCATGAGGAAATCCATTTCGGGAGAAAACCAGAGTCCGTTGTAAATCAACTGAGAGAATTTCGGGATGAGCATATCCCTGAGATGCATCACCTCCTTGTCCATGGCAATTCCTTCCAGATCGCGGTGGGCGATCCACAGAAGATAACCGCCCGGGGTTTCATACACTCCGCGCGATTTAATCCCTATGAAACGGTTCTCAACCAGATCCTCACGGCCAATGCCATTTACGCCGGCCAGTTGATTCGCAAATTCGAAGAGTTTGAGCGGGTCGGTCTGAAAGGTATTGTTACCAAGATTGGTCAGTTTCACCGGGGTTCCGTTTTCAAACTCAACTTCAACGAGGGTCTCCTCATTTGGCGCATCCTGCGGAGAGACTGTTTTCGAGAATACCGATTCGGGACATCTCGCGGCAGGATCCTCGAGGATTCCGGCCTCATGGCTGATGTGCATCAGGTTTTCATCCTCACTGTAGGATTTTGCAATGGAAGCCTTAACCGGAATGTTAAACCGGTCGGCATAGGCAATCATATCGGTTCTCCCCCTGAACTGGGATAAAAACTCCGGATCTTTCCAGGGCGCAATGATCTGAACATCCGGGTATAGCGCATAATAGGCAAACTCAAATCGCACCTGATCGTTTCCTTTTCCTGTTGCACCATGGGAAACGAATAAGGTGTTTTCTTTGCGGGCAATGTCAATGTGACGCCTTGCAATCAACGGCCTAGCGATGGCGGTTCCCAGCAGGTAACGCCCCTCATAAACCGCGTTTCCCCTGATGGCAGGGAAAATATAATCTGTTACCAATTCACTTTTTAGGTCCTCGACATAAACCTTGCTTGCTCCCAGCATCATTGCCTTGCGCCGAACCTCCTCAAAATCCTCCTGCTGACCTACGTCGGCGACATAGCAAACCACCTCGAAACCCTTGTTTATCAACCACACCAATATCACCGAAGTGTCAAGTCCTCCGCTGTAAGCCAGTACTACCTTCTTTTTCATTAGTATAAATATGTATTAAATGAATTTTTTTGCAACTTTTGGAAAGCGGGAGCTCAATATTCCGGCCAGCAGATTTGAAGAGACCCCCTGCTTCAGGATGAGCAGGATGGTGTCATCGCCCGCTATGGTTCCCATTATCTCATCAATTCGCTGCCGGTCAATGGTGTAGGCCACGCTGTTTGCAAATCCCGGGAGGGTTCTGACCACGGCAAATTGTCCAGAGAATTCAACGGTTATCACCCCGTCGAGGTGGTCAGGAACTTCATGATACAAGTACTCACCTCCCCCATCTTCCTGAACCACATAACGGGTTCCCTTGCCCGGATGGATGGTTCTTGCCACCTGTACCTCCTTCATAT
>CAYGOU010000167.1:0-7029 GCA_964351455.1 uncultured Porphyromonadaceae bacterium | reverse complement strand
CGACTACAACGGCCATGGCCGAAACCTCCGCGACCTATACACCCTTGAAGAAAAGAGTTAAGAATTAGAACTTAAAACCTAAGGCTAAGGCTAAGGCTTAAAACCTAAATCTTTAACCTGCAACCAGTAACCAGCAACCAGCAACCAGCAACCAGTAACCAGTACCCAGTAATCCCTACCCCACTTGTCAACCACCAACTTCATCGACCACGTCAAAATCTTCTGCCGTTCAGGCAAGGGAGGAGCCGGTTCGGCCCACCTCAAGAGAGTGAAATACAACCCCAAGGCCGGTCCTGACGGGGGTGACGGTGGCCGGGGAGGACATGTCATAGTCAAAGGGAACAGTCAGTTATGGACCCTCCTGCACCTGAAATACAACCGGCATGTCTTTGCCAGTGACGGAGTTGCAGGAAGCAAAGACATAAAAACCGGGGCCAGCGGTGAAGACAAAATCATCGAGGTGCCCCTCGGAACCATTGCCAGAGATGCTGAAACAGGCGAACTGATCCTTGAAATCACCGGCCACGGCGAGGAGAAGATCCTTATGAAGGGAGGCAGGGGCGGACTTGGGAATGTCAATTTTAAGTCGGCCACCAACCAGACTCCCCGATATGCGCAGCCCGGAGAACCCGCCATAGAAGGATCGGTGGTGCTTGAACTCAAGGTACTGGCAGATGTGGGACTGGTTGGCTTTCCCAATGCCGGAAAATCAACCCTCCTCTCGGTAGTTTCTGCAGCCAAACCTAAAATTGGAGATTATCCTTTTACCACCATGGTCCCAAGTCTGGGCGTAGTTTCATACCGCGACAACCGCTCATTCATCATGGCAGACATACCGGGCATCATCGAAGGTGCCCATGATGGAAAAGGACTGGGCCTCCGCTTTCTGCGCCATATTGAAAGAAATTCGGTTCTCCTCTTTTTGATTCCGGCCGACAGCAAAGACATTAAAAAGGAGTACGAAATCCTTGTTTCCGAACTTGAACAATACAATCCAGAATTGCTGGATAAGCAACGGGTGCTCGGAATCTCAAAATCCGACCTGCTTGACCAGGAACTGAAAAGTGAAATCAGGCATGAGCTGCCTGAGCTACCCTATACCTTTTTTTCATCGGTTACCCAGACCGGTCTCGACAAATTGAAAGACATGCTCTGGGATGCCCTTCAATCTCAGCTCTGAAATGTTCGAGGCGCTCGTGGATTTCGACCAACGGCTATTCCTACTCCTGAACCAGGCCGGAACTCCATTCTGGGACCCGATTATGCGGTTCCTGAGCAGCGCCTGGGTATGGGTCCCGGTTTTTGCATTCGTGCTTTACCGGCAGATCCGCACACAGCGTAAAGGGGCATGGATCGGTCTCGCAGTGCTGATTATTGTGTATGCAGCATGCGATCAGATTTCAAACAACCTTTTCAAGGAGACCATCCAGCGCATGCGCCCCTGCCACGACGAAAGCCTGGCCGATCAGGTGAGACTGGTGGCACACCGCTGCGGAGGACTGTACGGATTTGTCTCCTCCCATGCCACAAACTCCATGGGCATAGCACTATACACCCTGCTGCTCATCAGAAACCGCCATTTCACCTGGATAATTCTGTTCTGGGCCTTATTGGTAAGTTACTCCAGAATTTACCTCGGGGTCCACTTCCCGGCCGACATTCTCGGTGGACTCATCCTGGGCGCCCTGCTCGCCCTTGCCGGCTGGTGGCTATTGAAAAAACTTCCCTGCAACCAACCCGTAACCCGTAACATGTCATGTCGATCTTAAAATCAGTCAAAATTTCTAATACCCCAAAAGGCGAATCCGGCGAGCCCTGGGTCAGCCAGATCCTCCAATACGACCGCCATGGTAGAGAACTGGCCAATTATCAGTACTCGGCACCGGGAGTTTTTGAGAGTAAAACCGAATACCGGTACGACGAGAACGGACGGCTCCTGGAGGAAACTACATATCAGGACGAGCATGAGATCGCCGAAAGAAAAACCTTTCAACTTGATCCTGCTGGCGAACCCGAGCGGATCTCAATCGACTTCAACGACGGATCCCAGTCCTTTAGAATCAGGGTCAAGGATCCGGATAACAGAACTGAGAACTGGATCGAACAGGATGAGGATGGTGAACAAGAAAACAGAGAATGCAAAACCTTTGATGCTGAAGGCAATCTGCTGCTCAAAGAAGTCTACGATCATCGCGACAAACTGACCGAAGCCTTTGAATATGAGCACAACGCTTCAAAGCAGGTGGTTCGCCGCCTGCAACTTGATAACCGGAAAAAACTGGTGATCGAAACCCGGTTCTCTTACACAACTGGAGGACTGCTCGAACTCCGCGCCAATTACAACCGGAAAGGACAACTATCGGATTTCATAAAGATCGAATATGATGATCATGGCAGGGTGTTTCGTCAAAATATATCCAACAAATTCTTTTTCGAATTCGAATACGATCAGAACGGAAACACCATCGTTGAAGAACGGTACACAGGAGAAGAACTTGAGCATCGTACCACCTACTCCTATGACAAAAACAACCGGGTGGTTCTTGAAGAACACCCTGATATGATCAGGGAGTTCACCTATGAGTATTACCAAGATTAACCGGCGTACAACCAATACGGTCCGCTGTTAATTTCGCTGTTGACAATTCTTCCACCTTCTCCCCGGCGCCTTTCGTATCTTTGCCCCTATGGACAACGAACCTCGTGAAGTTTACTCAGAAGATTCAATAAAGACGCTGGATCCGCGTGAGCACATCCGGCTCAGACCCGGTATGTACATCGGCAAGCTGGGCGACGGTTCTTCGCACGATGACGGCATCTACGTGTTGTTGAAAGAGGTTATCGATAATTCAATCGATGAGTTCATGATGGGAAATGGCAAGTCGCTGGATATCAGAATTGAGGATAAAATGGTCAGGGTCAGGGATCATGGTCGGGGAATCCCGCTCGGTAAGCTGGTTGACGCCGTTTCGAAGATGAACACCGGAGCCAAATACGACTCAAAGGTTTTTAAGAAATCGGTTGGGCTGAATGGAGTCGGACTCAAGGCGGTGAATGCCCTTTCTTCGGAATTCCACATCCGCTCCTATCGCGAAGGAAAAGTTAAAGAGGCCCTTTTTGCTCAGGGAATCCTTGAACGGGATGAAGAGTTGCAATCAACCCATGAAGAGAATGGTGTTGAGGTAGTCTTCAAACCTGACCGTGTAGTGTTCGGAAGCTACCGCTACGTCAATGAGTATGTTATCAACATGCTCAAGAACTATGTTTTCCTAAATGCAGGACTAACCATACACTTCGACGGGGAGAAATATTATTCGAAAAACGGACTGCTTGACCTTCTGCAGTCTAAGATGAGCGAAGAGGCCCTATACCCCATTATCCACCTGAAAGGCGAAGATATCGAAGTGGCCATCACCCATGGCCACCATTACGGTGAAGAATACTACTCTTTTGTAAACGGGCAGCATACCGCTCAGGGTGGCACCCATCTGGCAGCTTTCAGGGAAGGGTTGGTTAAAACGGTTAGGGAATTCTACAACAAGGATTTTGAACCCTCCGACATCCGTACGTCCATCATCGCTGCCGTAAGCATCAAAGTGGAGGAGCCGGTTTTTGAATCGCAGACCAAAACCAAACTGGGATCCAGGGACATGGGCCCCAATGCACCCTCAGTGCGGAACTTTATCCTGGATTTCCTGGGCAAGCAACTCAATAATTACCTCCATAAGCACCCTGAAACCGCTGACATTCTCCACAAAAAGATTCTTGAATCTGAAAAGGAAAGAAAAGCAATTTCAGGAATCCAGAAACTGGCACGGGAGCGGGCAAAGAAGGCCTCCCTGCACAACCGAAAACTGCGCGATTGCAGAGTTCATTATAACTCCCAGCACGACCGCAGGCTTGAAACTAGCCTCTTCATCACCGAGGGAGATTCGGCCAGTGGCTCCATCACCAAATCAAGGGATGTTAACACCCAGGCCGTTTTCAGTCTCCGCGGAAAACCAAGAAACACCTTCGGTGAATCCAAGAAGATTGTATATGAAAATGAAGAGTTCAACCTGCTCCAGGCTGCCCTAAACATCGAGGAAGGAATCGACGACCTCCGCTACAACAACGTCATAATCGCAACGGATGCAGATGTCGATGGATTGCATATTCGCCTGCTCCTGATCACCTTCTTTCTGGAGTTCTTCCCTGATCTCATTAAGCAGGGTCACCTTTTCATCCTCCAGACCCCCCTCTTTAGGGTGCGCAACAAGCAAAAAACCATCTATTGCTACTCGGAAGAGGAGAAGCAGAAGGCCATGCGGAAGCTGGGGAGCAAACCTGAAATCACACGTTTCAAAGGACTCGGGGAGATTTCCCCGGATGAGTTCAAGCATTTTATTGGCAAGGAGATCCGGCTTGAACCGGTTATACTGCGTAAGGAGGATGCCATTGAAGAGATGCTGGAGTTTTACATGGGTAAGAACACTCCCGAAAGACAGGATTTCATCATCGAAAACCTGAAAATTGAATTAGATGAATTTGTTGGATAGCACAGCAGCATGAGCGACGAACAATCCTACCCAATCAACGGTCCGGAACAGGAAGAGGTTCACGAGAATGGCAATGGGAGAACCAAAGAGATCACCTACCTGCCGGGAATGTACCGCAGCTGGTTTCTCGATTATGCCTCCTACGTCATCCTGGAGAGGGCGGTGCCTCACCTGTACGACGGACTGAAACCGGTGCAGCGACGGCTACTGCACTCCATGAAGGTGCTGGATGACGGACGCTATAACAAGGTTGCCAACATCATCGGTCATACCATGCAGTACCATCCCCACGGAGATGCCTCCATTGGGGATGCACTGGTGCAAATGGGACAAAAAGACCTGCTGATAGACTGCCAGGGAAACTGGGGAAACATCCTTACCGGTGACGGTGCGGCTGCTCCTCGTTATATTGAGGCAAGACTCTCAAAATTTGCCACCGAGGTGGTCTTTAATCACAAAACCACCGACTGGAAAGCCTCCTACGACGGACGCAACAAAGAACCCGTATACCTTCCTGTAAAATTTCCGCTCCTGCTGGCCCAGGGAGTTGAGGGAATCGCAGTGGGACTGGCATCCAAGATACTGCCCCACAACTTCAACGAACTGATCGATGCCTGCATTGCCCACCTGAACAATGAACCCTTTAGCCTCCTGCCGGATTTTCCCACAGGGGGAAATGCAGATTTCTCAAGATACCTGGATGGCAACCGCGGGGGAAAGGTAAGGGTAAGGGCCAAAATTGAGAAACTCGACAAAAAAACCCTTGTCATCAAGGAAATTCCATTCGGCAAAACAACCGGAACGGTTATCGAAAGCATCATCCTGGCTAACGAAAAGGGGAAAATCAAGGTTCGAAAAATCGATGATAACACGGCCGCAAATGTTGAAATCCTGGTTCATCTGGCTCCTGGAGTCTCACCCGATAAAACCATCGATGCCCTCTATGCCTTTACCGACTGTGAAGTTTCAATCTCACCAAATACCTGTGTAATCAATGAGAACAGACCGGTGTTTACCGGAGTTTCTGACATTTTGAGAATCTCAGTTGAAAACACGGTCTCCCTGCTGAAACAGGAGCTTGATATTCGCGAAGAGGAACTTGAAGCCGACTGGCATGCCTCATCCCTTGAAAGAATCTTCATCGAGAACAGAATTTACCTCAAAATCGAAAAGTGCGAAACATGGGAATGCATCATCGAAAACATTCAGAAAGGACTTGAACCCTTTAAGGAGCTTCTTAGACGTCCGGTAACCGAAGAAGACGTTATACGACTTACCGAACTAAAGATCAAGAGGATATCCAGACATGATGCTAAAAGGGCTGAAGATCATCTGCTAGCAGTAGAGGAGGAACTCAAGTCGGTTCGCTTCAACCTTGAGCATTTGATCGACTATTCCGTTGCATATTTCTCAACCCTCAAAAAAAAATACGGCAAGAACTATCCCAGGAAAACCGAGATCCGGAGTTTCGACAACATAGAGGCAACACGGGTGGTGGTGGCCAATGAAAAACTCTACATCAACTATGAAGAGGGCTTCGTCGGCACCTCCCTCCGGAAAGACAGTTTTCTTTTTGATTGTTCTGACATTGATGACATCATAATATTCAGAAAAGACGGCACCTACCTGGTTACCAAGGTTTCCACCAAAGCCTTCCTGGGTAAGAATATCATGCATGTCGGACTCTTTGACCGGTCAGACTCCCGAACCATATACAACGTTGCCTACCGTGACGGAAGAACCGGCTTCAATTACGCCAAGCGTTTTGCCGTAAAAGGTGTCACCCGTGATAAAGAATATGACCTGACCCAAGGTAAGGAGGGTTCCAGGATTCTCTATTTTACTGAAAATCCTAACGGAGAATCTGAAGTAATCCGGGTTTTCCTCAAGCCTAAGCCTAAACTGAAAAAGGCCACCTTCGACTTTGACTTTGGGGAACTGGCCATCAAAAACCGGAATGCCATGGGCAACATTCTCTCAAAGCATTCAATCGCCAAAATTACCCTAAAAGAGAAGGGGGCATCCACCTTGGGTGGAAGAAAAATCTGGTTCGACAACAGTGTAAACAGGCTGAACGACGATGCCCGTGGAAATTACCTCGGCGAATTTCAGGGTGAGGAAAAGATCCTGGTGATCCTTAAAAACGGGCTGTTCCGTCTCAGTAATTTCGATCTTTCAAGTCATTTTGAGGAAAACATCCTCCTGATTGAAAAACACAACCCATGTAAGGTTTTTACCCTCGTCCTTTTCGATGCCGATCAGGGGTTCCCGTACCTCAAAAGATTCCAGATTGAAGCCGATACTCCCGATAACAAACTGCAGTCGCTGATCGGAACCCATACCGAATCCAGAATCATGACCCTGACTGACAACCTGTTGCCCCGACTTAAACTCAGTTTCAGCGGTAAACACGCACACCGTGAAGCTGAGATATTAGACGCAGCCGCCTTCATTGCCCTAAAGAGTTTCAGGGCAAAGGGAAAGCGTTTAT
>CAYGOU010000166.1:0-7038 GCA_964351455.1 uncultured Porphyromonadaceae bacterium | reverse complement strand
CCGAATCATGGGAATCGTGAACGGTGAGGACTTTCAGATTGTATACTCTGATACTCCCGGGTTTATCCGTCCGGCATATCAACTGCAGGAGGCCATGGTCAAATCTTCAAGGTCGGCCTTCAGCGATGCAGACATCCTTCTCTATGTGACGGATGTAAATGAAAAACCTGACAAGAATGAAGAGTTTCTGGGGTGGGTGGGTGAAGCCAGTGTACCGGTGATTGTCATCATCAATAAGATCGATCTCAGCGACCAGGAAAAGGTGCTCAGCCTGCAACAACAGTGGACCGAACTGCTCCCGAAAGCAGAAATCTATGTAGCCTCTGCGCTCCACCAGTTCAATGTACACCCCCTCCTGAACCGGATCCTTGAACTGCTGCCTGTCTCCCCTCCCTACTTCGACAAGGAGATGCTGACCGATCGCCCACAACGCTTTTTCGTAACGGAAATCCTCAGAGGGGTGATTCTAAGCCTTTATGACAAGGAGATACCCTATTCAGTAGAACCGGTGGTTGAAGAATTCAAAGAATCGGATGACCTGATCCGGATTCGGGTCATCATTTACGTTGAACGCGCCTCTCAGAAGGGAATTCTTATCGGGCACCAGGGATCGATGCTTAAAAAGACAGGAACCCTCGCCAGAAAGGATATTGAACAATTCTTCGACAAAAAGGTATTCCTTGAAACCCATGTCAAGGTTCTGCCCGACTGGAGGAACCGACCCGAAATGCTCAGACGTTTCGGATATGAAATTTAGACAAAACACACTTCATGGCAAATATTGTAGCAATTGTAGGACGACCCAATGTCGGAAAATCAACCCTTTTCAATCGGCTGACCAAAACCCGGCAGGCAATCGTGCATGAAGAGAGTGGCGTAACCCGCGACAGGCACTATGGGAAGGCCTGGTGGAACGGGCATGAATTTCACCTGATTGACACCGGTGGTTATATCCATGGTTCTGATGACGTTTTTGAAGAGGAGATCAGAAAACAGGTTATGCTGGCCATTAATGAGGCAGATGTCATCCTCTTTGTAACCGATGTTGAATCCGGAATCACCGATTTAGACGAAACAGTGGCGCGAATTTTGCGTCAGTCAAAGAAAACGGTCATGCTGGTGGTCAATAAGTGCGACAACCATGTGAGAGCCTTTGAATCGAGCGAGTTCTATGCCCTCGGACTCGATCCGCTTTTTCCGGTTTCCTCGCTGAGTGGTAGCGGAACCGGAGAACTTCTTGATGAACTGGTTGGACGATTCGTTCCGCAACCTGAAATTGAAAATCCTGAAATACCAAGACTTGCCATCGTAGGAAGACCAAACGTTGGAAAATCATCCCTGGTAAATGCCCTGCTTGACGAGGAACGCCACATCGTCACACCCATCGCCGGAACCACCCGCGACTCGATTGAGACCAGGTTCCAGAAATTCGGACTTGATTTTTTTCTCGTTGATACCGCCGGCTTAAGAAAAAAAGCAAAAGTAAACGAGGATGTCGAGTATTATTCGGTCATGCGCGCTGTAAGGACCATCGAAAACAGCGATGTCTGCCTTCTCATGATTGACGCAACAGAAGGCGTCAAGTCACAGGATATCAGTATATTTGGAATGATACAACGGAACAGCAAGGGATTGGTCATTCTGGTCAATAAGTGGGACCTGGTTGAAAAGGACACCAACAGCGTGAAACAGTTTACGGCTGATATTCATGACCGCATCGCCCCGTTTACCGATGTGCCGATCCTCTTCATTTCTGCACTAACCCGGCAGCGGATTCTGAAGGCACTTGAAACAGCCATTGAGGTATTCACCAACCGAAAGCAGAAGATCCCCACCTCGAAACTTAACGAAGTTCTTCAGGAGATCATGGAAAAATATGAACCACCAGCCGTAAAGGGGAAACACATCAAAATCAAGTACGTAACCCAACTGCCCAACCCCACCCCGGTATTCGCGTTTTTCTGCAATCTGCCTCAATACATCAAGGAGCCCTATAAAAGATACCTTGAAAACAAGCTTCGCGAAAACTTCAGTCTCTCAGGCGTTCCGATCCAGATCTATTTCAGAAAAAAATAGTTCAGTCTCATGTTTGCAGATTCTTCATTTCAATTCAGTACCAAATTGAAAAACATGGGCCGCCCGGCCCTAGTCCTCCTCATCGTTGTTGCAGGATTTCAGCTGCTTACATCATGCAGGGAAATCGTTGTCTATCCAGATGAACCTGTTGTGGAATTTAAGGAGATCAGCATAAGAGACACTACCGATGTTCTTGACAATCCCGTGAAACTGGTCACCATTACTTTTCAACTGATTGACGGAAACGGAGATGTGGGACTTGACAGCACTCAAATCGAAGGCCCCTTTGATCCCGACAGCGCTTTTCATTTCAACCTCATAATCAACGAGTACCATCCCGTGAACGGTTCTCTAGTTCCTGTCCCCCTGCCGGGTGGACTGAAAAAATACCGCATTCCCGACCTGACGCCGTCAGGACAAAACAAAACCCTCAAGGCCGATGTGTCGGTGAAAATTGAGTATCCATACAGCCAGGCACAGCCTTTGCCGCACTCTGAACTGCAATACCTTGTCTATGTTTATGACCGGGCACTCAATCCGAGTAACCGCGACACCACCGACCCGGTCATCTTTTTTTAATCCTCCTTTACGAATAGGGGAAGCTCAACAAAAAAGGTTGAGCCCTTGCCCGGTTCGGTGGTAAACCATATCCGACCTCCGGCAGCCTCAACGATCCTTCGCGTGATCGCCAGTCCCAATCCTGTCCCACTGGTTTTGGTGGTAAAATTTGGCTGAAACATCTTCTCTTGCAGATTCTCCGGAATCCCGATGCCATTGTCGCTTATGCTGCATAACGCCGATGGTTCCCTTTTTTCAATGCGGATGATGATCTCCGGCTCCTGACCCTCAGGAATTGCCTGAAGTGCATTTCGGATCAGATTGTTCAGCACCTGGGTCATCTGCTCCTTGTCCATTCTGATCAGCACCTGCTGGGCATCGTAAGGTGGCACAGATGTCAAGACACGAATGTTGCAGCCGAAAAGTGTGGCAATATTCTTAACCTTTTCCATCAGATCAATCGCCTCATACCTGGCCCCCGGCATCTGTGCAAACCGCGAAAATTCCGTTGCAATGGCAGCCAGGGTATCAATCTGGTCGATCAGGGTTTCCGAAATCTTGTCAATATCAGGTACTGTATGGCGGTTGTCAGCCCTCCAGGCTTTCCTCAGATGCTGTACACTCAGTTTCATCGGAGTGAGCGGATTTTTAATCTCATGGGCGATTTGCCGCGCCATCTCACGCCAGGCCAACTCGCGCTCAGAACGGGCCAGTTTTTCTGCACTACGCTGAAGTTCAACCACCATCCGGTTGTATTCCTTCACCAGGCTTCCGATCTCATCGTGACGCTGGTAGGCAATCTCCTGATTGGCCCCTCCCAGTTTCAGGGCTGAAAGCTTTTCCTGCAACATTCTTAAGGGTCGCGTCACCTGGTTTGAGATAACCACAGTCAGAAAAACCGTCAGAAAAATGAGCAGAAAATAGACATTCAACAGGGCAACAATGAAGGTAGTGATCTCTCTGCTAATCTCTCTTTGCCTTGAAAAATATGGGAGATTGAGATAAGCCAGCAAGGTCCTGTCAACATTATAGAAGGGCACATAAGACGAAAAATACTCCAGTGAACCGATCTTTTCTTTGTGAATGACTGATGGATGAAGCAAAACGCTTAACTGGTAGTGGGCCGAGGGGTCCATCCGGGTACTTGTTATTTTTCTGTCAAACAGCTCCGGCCTTGATGACACCAGCAGAGCACCTTCGGGATTGTATAGATGAATGTCTGTGTTGAATACAAAGGAGAATTTAACCAGAAGATCCTTCAATCCCGGATAACTGGCATCCTGCCATTCGGGACTAAGAACCTTTTCCTTGTCAAGTTTATGCTGAAGCTCGGTCAGCAGCATCGACGTCTTCTCCCTGATGGTTGAAGCTGTTGCACTTCTGTACTGTTGCAGGTTAAAATATACCATTCCGGCACCGGCCAGGAGAAACGAAAACACAAAAATGATAACCATGGTTACCTGAATACGCTGCTTGAGCACCAGGTTTGACCATTTTAGTTTTCTGGCAGGAGTCTGTAGCAATTGAGCCAGGAGCCATGCCAGATAAAAACTTAAAAAAATGTAGCTGAAGGTCACCAGATAATCCATGAACCGCACCACCGGCCTGCTGATCAGCACGGCATTGTTAAGATCCATACGGTAGATGATGTGATCAAATGACCCCATTTCAAAGGTAACCAGTTCTCCAATGTCGCCTGGATATAGGTTGAGGTCAGAGGCATAGGGATAGACCCCGGCCTGGGATGTTAACTGCCCGCCCTGGTATTTGGCATAGGAGTAATGAGGCGACAGGGTATCACGTTTCTTTTGCCCGGCAATTAAAAGTTCAGGATACCCGACCTCCTGGGTTACCAGCCTTGAATCCACATGGATGATGAGATGATATCCCCAGCTGCTGTCACGTGACAAAACTGGATACCAACCCATGTAGTTGATCAGTCCGTCAAAATTATCCAGATAATAAAACCCTGTACCTTCAATGATCTGACCGAACCTGCCCAGCACATCTCTCGTGAAATAATCCAGACAGGGAACATCCAGGTTATCGGTAATCAGTCTAAGCATGTTGCTTGAATCACAGAGGTTTGCGTTCACCTGGTATCGAGTCCAGTAAAGGTTGAAATAATTTGATTTGAGGTAGCTGGTAATCCTGTCCTCAGCAGCGGATCGGTCCATACTCCTCGCCACCTCAAAAACCAGGTTGCGTAAAACGGTATCTCCTTTAAGAGATTCATCCATTTGAAAAAGCAGCATTTCGGCTATCGGATCATGCTCGTTGCTGAGCGACTCGAGCATGGAGGCCTGTATTTGCTTTTCCTTCACGGTATTGGTCACAGAAATGTGCTGTACCGTATGAGCGGTTACCAAAACCAGGATCAGCGTCATCCATGTGCGATCGATCCTGCCCTTAGCCGATCCGGGCTGGTAAAGTATAACCAAACCCAGGATCAGGAGATATCCCATACTGAAGAGGTCCGGACCCAGTCCCCACAAACGGGTAAACCCAAAAACGATGGCTGCCGTAACTGTATATCCTACCATAATCCTCGCCCGAGCAATCATGACCTTCAACTGAAATAGTATCCGGATGGCCATCAGCATAAAGGCGAGGTGAAACGAAAGAGTCATGACCACATCGGTAACCACATAAAAGTCGACGGTCATTACCCGGTAGATCTCCAGAACAATCTGGCTCCTTACGAGCAACTGATCAACCAGCAGTTCAGTCAGCATGAAGAGAATAAACAACATGCCAAGAGCCAGAAAAAGGATTGAATCCATCAACCTCGGCTGCAGGCGCATAACTCCTGTCGTTTTTGACCTGGACGGCCATAATCTGAACCGACGGTAGAAATGGTAAAGCAGAAATAGTATTGATAGGGAAGTAATGAGTGAATCGCCGGTGCTGCTGAAAAGAAACAGCGGATTCCGCAGGGTTTCAAAAAGGGGCAGGTCATACCAAATGCCCGGCAGTTCAAACCGTATCATGATCCACCTAAGAATCAGCAAGTCTGCGGCCAGTGCAACCAGCCAAAGATTGGTGCGTTTCAGACCATATCCCAGCCTCAGCATATCTGATAAAAACGCAAGCATTGCAATAAGCAGAAGCAGGTAAAGAAGGCCGGTAATCCATTTCAATAATTCTCTTCCGGACTCTTCTCCATCCAACGTAACCCAGAAGCTTGACTCACCCGACAGGTCTCTGACCGCAAAGCCCTGTTCAGACTCAACAGGCGAGACCACATAATTGCCTGATAATCGCGGGGCCAGTTCAAACCTGTTTCTTAAAAACTCGTTTTCAATCGAATAAAAACGCTGAACCGTCACCAGGCCAGTCACCGAGTATTTTCCGATCCGCTCCGTTTGCACATGCACCCATGCGTTGTCAAGTTTTTGAAGTCCCTGTTCATTACCTAGTTGTCTGATTCTCCTTTCCCCGGCCGCAAGGGTCGGATCGGTCAAGCAGACCAGGGAATCCCCTTCAAGAATGATCAAAGCAACATCCCTGCGACTGAACCATTCGGCAATTGGAGATCCGTCATCCCTCTTTAAAAGACCCCACGGTCTTGAAATAAGTTGGGATTTTACCCAATCTGTCATTCTCAGAGTTTCATGAATCCGCTTTTGATAGTTACGTTCCAGGGTGGACCTCATCGCTGAGCCTGGTCCTGGAAGCCTTGCATAGTGATTCAGGATGAGTGCCGGAATCAGCAGGATGAGTCCGATAATCAGGAAACGGAGTGTTCTCCACCATTTTCTAAAAGAAACCGGCATGTCTGAAATATTCAACCTCATATCCACTCAAGTTTCAGGCCAAAGATCTTCGAATGTACGAATAATCATCGATGCGAATCTACTGGTTAAACTGGATCAGATACTTGTTTTTCGTAACTTGCCCTTTGCTTAGGTATGAAAGACAAACGGATCCTGAACCTTATTCGCCTGGCCTTGGAAGAGGATATCGGCGATGGCGACCATACCACTCTGGCATGCATAGAACCTCATGCGTCAGGGAAAGCTGAACTGATGGTCAAACAGGCAGGTGTCATTGCCGGAGTTGAAGTGGCTGCAATGGTATTTGCTGCATTTGAATCAGGCCTTGTGATGGAGGTTTTAATACCTGACGGAACCTGCGTTAAACCGGGAGACCGGGCATTTATGGTTAGCGGACCCAAACGGTCGATCCTGCAAACCGAGCGGCTGGTCCTCAACTTCATGCAACGGATGAGTGGCATTGCCACCCTCACTGCTCAATACGTCGCGAAACTAAACGGAACCAAAGCCAGGGTTCTCGACACCCGCAAAACCTCTCCCAACCTTAGGTGGTTTGAAAAGGAGGCTGTCAGGCTGGGTGGCGGTCAAAACCATAGAATGGGATTGTACGATATGGTAATGATCAAGG
>CAYGOU010000165.1:0-7051 GCA_964351455.1 uncultured Porphyromonadaceae bacterium | reverse complement strand
ACATGGGTGGGGTTCGCACCGCCCTGTTCAACTACCTTTTCGCCCGCCGGTACGGGGGAACCATGATCCTGAGGATCGAGGATACCGACCAGGCCCGCTTTGTGCCCGGAGCCGAAGAGTACATCATGGATTCACTCGCATGGTGCGGAATCGCCATCGACGAGGGTGTGCGCGAGGGCGGGGATTGGGGTTCTTACCGCCAATCTGACCGGAAAGAGATGTACCGGGAGTATGCGGATTTGCTGCTGGAGAGCGGGTGGGCGTATTGGGCGTTTGATACAGCTAAAGAACTGGAAGAGAGAAGGGAGAAGGGAGAAGGCAAAAATCAGGAAGAGGAATCAGGGGATAAGAACCAAGGGGCGTTTGCGTATGATGGGAGTACGAGGATGGGTTTGAGGAATTCGCTGGTGCTTTCTGAGAAGGAGGTTGAGGGCTTGCTGAATGAGGGGGTTCCTTATGTGATTCGATTCAAGATGCCTGAAAATGAGGAGATTGTAATGCAGGATATCATCCGTGGCGAAGTAAGGGTTAATACCAGTACCCTGGATGATAAGGTTTTGTTCAAGTCTGACGGAATGCCAACCTATCACCTGGCCAACGTGGTGGATGATCATCTCATGAAGATCTCGCACGTAATCCGGGGCGAGGAGTGGCTGCCATCCCTCCCCCTCCATGTGATGCTCTACCGGGCCTTCGGCTGGACCGCCACCATGCCGCAGTTTGCCCACCTGCCGTTGATTCTGAAACCCAGCGGCAACGGAAAACTGAGCAAGCGCGACGGCGATAAGCTGGGTTTCCCGGTGTTCCCGCTGAAATATACCAACCCCGAAACCAACGAAGTATACAGCGGATACCGCGAGGCGGGATATTTTCCCGAATCCTTTGTAAACATCCTCGCCCTCCTGGGCTGGAACGACGGCACCGACAAGGAGATCTACAGCATGGATGAGCTCATTGAATCCTTCACCCTTGACCGGGTTGGTAAATCGGGCTCAAGGTTCGATCCGGAGAAGGCAAGGTGGTTTAATCATCAGTATCTGGTGGCGAAGAGTGATGAGGAGGTTGCGGACCTATTCCTTAAGGCAGAGGGCAGAAGGCAGAGGGCAAAAGATCGGGAAGAAGAGAGAGGAGAGAGGGAAGAAGGGGTTTGGAGTAGGGAATGTGTGATTAGAATAATGTCTTTAGTGAAAGAGAGGGTGGATTTTGTAAAAGATTTGTGGGAACAATCATATTTCTTTTTTGAGGCCCCAACCGATTACGACGAACAAACCATCAAAAAACGATGGAAAGAAGATACTCCGGAACAACTTAATTCTATTGCCCAAGTCCTTGAGTCTTTTAACCTTTCTCCTAATTCCCAATTTTTGCCCTCTGCCCTCTGCCCTCTGCCCTCTGACAAGATCGAAGAAAAGGTCAAAGACCACATCCTCTCCAACTCCCTGAACACGGGCGCCATCATGAACCTCCTCCGCCTCTGCCTCGTGGGCAAACCCATGGGTCCCGGCGTGTTCGACATCATGGCCGTGATCGGCATCGAAGAAAGCGTTAGAAGAATCAGGCGTGCCATTGATACAATATCGGTTTAAGGTTTACGGTTTTAAGTTTAACCTTTGGTTCTGTTAGCCGAAATCCGTAAACTGTAAACTTAAAACCCCTTATGAACCACCGGACCGGAATCCTTACGCTGATGTTCTTTTGCTGCTTTTCAGCGGGAGAGGGAATGAGCCAGGTGCCTTCCGATCTCGTCTACCCCTTTCTCGATGCGGCGAATTCGCGATGGTTCTATTTCTCCTCGGCCAGCCGTCCCTTCGGAATGGTGAGCCTTTCACCCGATACCGAAACCAATGGCGACTGGCGGTCGGGATATGTGTATGACACCCATGAAATCAAGGGATTCAGCCATTTGCACGACTGGCAGGTGGCCGGCCTCTCGGTGATGCCGATTGTCTCAAAAAGGGCCGTCATCCCGACCCGTAACGATTATTTCTCGGGATTCAGGCACGAGAATGAAGTTGCCTTTCCGGGCTATCACTCCGTTTTCCTCGAGCGGTACGGCATTCAGGCAGAGCTTACCTCAACCCTTCGTGCAGGATTTCATCGTTACCGCTTCCCCGCTGAAAGCACACCCAAAATCCTGATAAATCTTGACGACCCCCTCGGTCCGGTTAACATTCTCGGAGGAGAGATCCGCAGGGTCAGCAACCGCGAACTCAAGGGCCACCTGGTCAACAGCCGAACCGTCAGGCGACCCAAACCGGTGAAAATCTACTTTCACATTATGCTTGACCGCGACGTGGAGCAGATCGACGGATGGAAAGGACTGGCACCTGAATACAAAACCAAAAGGATTTCGGGCGATAACATTGGCATGATTCTCACGCTGGCGCAGCATCCAGACACCACGGTGCTGATGAAGGTTGGGATTTCGTATGTCAGTGAGCGTCAGGCGAAACTCAACCTTGAAACCGAGATCTCACACTGGGATTTCGACCGGGTGGTGGGGGAGTCGAGAAATGAGTGGAACGCATACCTCGGCCGCATCCGCGTCGAGGGGGGCAGCGACACAACCCGGATCCGGTTTTACACCGACCTGTGGAAGGCCCTGCAGGGACGGCGGATCATCAGCGACGTCAATGGCAAATATGCCGACCACACCGGACCGAGAAGCCGCATCCGGCAGATTCCGCTTGACGAGAATCGCATGCCGGAGTTCAACCATTTTCATTCGGATGCCTTCTGGGGTACCCAGTGGAACCTCAACATCCTGTGGCACCTGGTTTATCCCGATGTCACCAGCCAATTCTGCAATTCACTGTTGCTCTATTACCGCGACGGGGGACTCATCCCGCGCGGACCCTCAGCCGGCATGTACACCTTTGTGATGACCGGCGCCTCAACAACTCCCTTCATCGTGAGCGCATGGCAGAAGGGAATCCGTGATTTTGACATCGAAACCGCCTATGATGCCATGGTGAAGAACCACATGCCGGGCGGACTGATGTCGAAGGCGGGATACGAACACGGAACGTCGGTGGGCGGAGGCATCGAAAACTATATCCGCGATGGCTTTGTTCCCTATCCCTATGAAAAACGGCTGCGTGCCTATCATTTGCAGGGAGCGGGACAAACCCTCGAGTATGCCTACCAGGACTGGGCATTGGCGCAGCTGGCCAAGGCGCTGGGACGGGAGTCTGATGAGGCGGCCTTTATGAAACGGTCAGAGAACTGGAAAAACCTCTGGGATCCCAGGGCCGGGTTTTTTGTTCCCTTGACGCGCCGTGGACTCTTCATCGCAGACTATGATCCCTATGAATATGCCGATGGCTTTGTTGAGTCGAATTCGGCCCAGGCAACCTGGTATGTGCCGCACGACATACCATCACTGGCTCAGCTTATGGGTGGGAACGACTCGTTGGTGAGCCGGCTAAACCGGGATTTTGAAATTGCTCAGCAACAAGGCTTTACGGCCGGAAGATCGCACGAGCAGGAAGAGCATCCCCTACTCAGCAGAACTCCCATCAACTACGGAAATCAACCCTCGCTGCACACCGCTTTCATTTTCAACCTCGCCGGTGCCCCCCACCTGACCCAGAAGTGGTCGCGCGCTGTGATCGACAGCGTCTACAGCCAGGTCTCTCCCTACCACGGTTACCGGGGCGATGAAGACCAGGGACAGATGGGAGCACTTGCGGTGCTGATGAAGATCGGACTCTTCCAGGTCGACGGCGGATGTGCCGAAGATCCTCTTTACCAGATCGGCAGTCCTGTATTCGACCGTATCGAAATCGACCTTCATCCCGACTACTACCCCGGTGGCCGCTTTGTGATTTCCGGCACCCCGAACTCAGGTGAAAATATCTATATTCATTCGCTCAAACTGAACGGCGAGGTGCTGACGAAATTTGAGGTGAAACACAGCGAGATAACGAGTGGGGGAGTGCTGGAGATGGAAAGATGATAGGCGATAGGCGAGAATAGATGAATGATGAATGATGAATGATGAATGGTCACTCGCTAACTCGCTAACTTCGTCACCTGTTCACTGACATGTAATCATATGAAAAAGACACTACTTACCCTCCTCATTGCGCTGCTCACCGTGGCGTTGCAGGCGCAGAATCCGTCGCATCCCATGCTGGCGGCCACCCGCGATATTCAGAGTGCCGAACTGATGGCCATTGTTGAGGAGCTGGCAGCTGATAAATATGAAGGCCGCCTCACCGGATCGCCGGGCTACGACCTGGCTGCCGGATATGTGGCTGATTACTTTGAAGATCTGGGACTGCAGAAGTCCTATGGAGAGGATGGTTATTACCAGTTTTTTGATTGTCCCTATACCCTTGTGCTCCCAGACTGTTCGCTGGTACTGCATGAACGTGACGGGGATGTGAACTACCGCTACTACGATGAGTTCATGCCCGGGAGCACCTCAGCTTCAGGCAAGCTGACTGCGGAGGTGGTTTTTGCCGGTTATGGCATTTCGGCCCCGGAATTGGGGTACGACGACTACGCCGGCATCGATGTGCGTGGTAAAATCGTGCTGATTCGTCCCGAAGCCCCGGTATCACCATCCATCGGTGAGAAGGAGTTCCTGCCCTGGCTCAACTTTTCAACCCATCAGTACAAGATGCAGAATGCCCTGAATCATGGTGTTGCCGGCATCCTCTATCATTACGGTCCGCTCGCCAACACCAACAACGAATATCATGAGGGCCTGCTGCTGACCATGGTTGGAGCAAAGGCGGTTGAGGATCTTTTTGCCGGGTCGGGCAAAGAGTATCAGAAGGTGGTGGATGGCATCCATGCCGACCTGAAGCCGGCCTCCATGTCACTGGGCAAAAAGGTATCCATTGAGAACAGCACCATACATTATCCAGATGCCATTGGTATGAACGTGATCGGCATCCTGCCCGGAAGCGATCCGGAGCTGAAGGATGAAGCCATCATCATCGGCGGACACCTCGACCATTGCGGTAAATGCTGGGAGGTTTGTCCCGGTGCCAACGACAATGCATCGGGAATAGCGGTGATGCTGGGGGTGGCAAAAGCTATGGTCAAGTCAGGATTGAAATTCAAACGAACCATTATTTTCATGGGGATCGGCGGAGAGGAATCGGGATTGCTGGGAGCAAAGAAATACATCTCGGATCCGCTCTGGCCATCGGCCAAAACGGTGGGTATGCTGAATCTCGACTCGGTGGGGGTAGGACCGAACCTGGCCGTCTCCGGAGGAAAGAGTATTCCGGCTCTGTTTACAGCCATTGAGCGGGCCAACAATCTTTTCGTACACCGGGTGCTGTCTGCCTCTGAACTCAACCTTGCAGGAAGACCCCGTACCGATGCGGCAGTTTTCAACAGAGCCGGCATTCCCGCGCTCAGCTTCTCGTCGTACGGCGGCCACGGAGCCTACCATACACCGGCAGATGCCCCGGATCTGATCTGGCCCGAAACGCTCGAGGATCTGGCCACGTTGCTGACCATTGCGGTGGCGGAACTGGCGGATGAATGATGAGAGATGAATGATGAATGATGAAAAACTGACAACCCATAACCCACAACCCATAACCCACAACCCATAACCCACAACCCACAACCATAAACCTAAATCCGTAATCCGAAAACTGTAATCTGTAAACCAATTCATTAGACATTCAACATTAGACATTAGACATTAGACGATATCTAAGATTATGAAAAAAGTAAGACTGTTTTTCGCATTCCTTCTCTTGTCGGGTGCCTGTTTGTGGGCCCAGGAGTCGGATTTTCTAAAGGCCCTGAAATCCCTGGAGGGGGTCGAAGTGGTGAAAGAGACCCGCAAGGCACTGCAGTTCACCGAGGCCTATGAGATAAAATTCACTCAGCCGGTGGATCACAAAAATCCCGAAGGACAAAAATTCACCCAGCGGATGTTCATCGGCCATGCCGGCTATGACCGGCCCATGGTGATGAGCACCTCCGGGTATGCCGCCGGAGGACTCGGAAATGCCGAGCCGGCACAGTTGCTGAAGGCCAACCTGATCAGGGTTGAGCACCGCTATTTCGGAGAGTCGGAGCCCGATCCGCTCGAATGGACCCACCTCACCACCTGGCAGGCGGCAACGGACCATCACAACATTGTTCAGACCTTCAAGAAGTTGTATTCAGGTAAGTGGATATCAACCGGCCACAGCAAGGACGGGCAAACTGCCATCATGTTCAAGGCCTATTATCCCGAAGATATTGATGTGGCCATTCCCTATGTGGCCCCTCTGAACACCGGAAAGGTTGATCCGAGGATCTTTGAATTTCTGGCCAGCGTGGGTACCGCCGAGGAGCGGGTTAAGGCCTACCAGTACCAGATTACCTTCTTCGAGCGTAAAAAAGAGCTGATGCCGCTGATGCAGGCCTGGGCCGACCAGGCTAAATGGACCTTCCCGATGGGGATAGAACGGGCCTATGACCTGGCGGTGCTTGAGTTTCCCTTTGCCATGTGGCAGTACGGAACCCCAAAGCCCCTGACCCTGCCCGGCATGGATGCCCCGGCCGAAGAGCTGATGAAACCGATGAAGGATACCCGGGCTCTGTTTTATTTCAGCGACGACGGACTGAAGGGCTTCTTACCCCACTACTACCAGGCCATGACCGAGATGGGCTATTATGGCTATGAGGTTGAACCCTTTAAGAAGTATTTGAAGGACAAGCAACCGATTACCTGGGATTTTGCCCTGACTCCATACGGTGTTGATACCACTTTTAACGATAAGACCCTGCCCTTTTTGCACGACTTTGTTCAGAACCGGGGTGACAAGATGCTTTATGTATATGGGGAGCTTGACACCTGGACCGCCACCGGCGTCACCAAAATCACCGGTCCCGCCGACGCCCTCGTCATGATTCTCAAAGGGGGATACCACGGTGCAAACATCCGGGCGTTTCCTGAAGAAGAGAGGCAGAAGATCTATGATACGCTGACGAGGTGGCTGGGATTTGATGTGCCGGTGGAATAAGAAATAAGAAAGAGAAATTAGAAATTAAGGCTAAGGCAAAGGCAAAGGCAAAGGTCCTCTGCCCT
>CAYGOU010000164.1:0-7053 GCA_964351455.1 uncultured Porphyromonadaceae bacterium | reverse complement strand
CCACTTATAGGGAGCAATGGCATCCATGATTACCGTTGCATTGTGTTCACTGGCAATCGGACCGATGATGCCGTTGCCTTCCAGTCCTAGTTGTGGCGATCCGTGATACATGGCACCTAAATCCAGGTTAAAAGAAACCCTGTGCTTGCGCGAAAGGGTGTTTCCAAGCCCGATTCCGATGTAGGGCGACCAGCGGGTGCCCGGGGTCAGGGTGGCGCTGATGTTTCCGATATCTGACGGTGGCACCATGATGTCGCCGTACGGAAACTCCGATAGTGGGGTTATCTGTACAGAATGGCTCATATTATTGTATACAATGCCCCCTGTCAGGTGGATGATGTTCTTAACCGGGTAAAATTCAATGAACAGGTTGGTCCCCCTGAATCTCAGATCAGCGGTGGCATTCAGATCGAATCCTTCAAGCTCCAGGTCGTACGACAAAGGAATGCTTAGGGTGGAATATCCCAGTCTTACATTTATCCGTTTTCCGAATCCCTTGATCAGCTCAAAGCCGACACCGTCGGTGGTGGCCTTAACGCCCAGACCCCAAAGGTCAAGGGCTCCATATATCACCTCCTCCTCCACCGGGGAGGATTCGGTCTCTTCCTGTGCCATCATTCGCGGAACGGCGATCAACAGCATAAGAAGCATCAGCAAGGATAATTTCTTGATCATACGGGGAGGTTTTGTGGTTGTTCTATCAAAAGTAAGACTTTTATTTTTAGAATACACTGCTCATTTTTTGTTTGTTAAATCACAATTTTTCAAACGATTGCTTGCTGGTTAAAAAATGAATATATTTGGGTTAGTCAAAACCCCTTGTATTGAAAGTTAAACCTCAACATTTAATCTTATGAAAAAGTCTTTACGCATCTTGCTCATGGCCGGTGCATTGATCGCACCTATGCTGTTGTTTACCTCCTGTGTTAAAAAGAACAATCTGCCGGTTATTTCCGGGGTTATGGTCAATCCCGCCACCGTCAATGCCGGAGGTACCGCGTCAATTGCCGTTACAGCAACTGATATGGACGGGGATCCCCTCACCTATGGTTACCAGGTTACCGGTGGAGCCATTCAGGGAACCGGTGCAATGGTGCAGTGGATTGCACCCAATATGTCGGGGGCACATTCTGTGACGGTGACTGTTTCTGATGGCAAGGGTGGAACAGCCATGGGGTCGGGTGCCCTGACGGTCACTGAAGTGGTCAGGGAAACCAAGATCACCGGAACCGCCAGCTTCCCGGCCGGGGTCAACGGCGACCTGATCAACTCAAAGGTGAGTATTTACACCACCCTTCAGAACTGGAACAACAACTCTCCGATCCGCTTCATCGCTGTCGGTGGTTCGGGTCCTAGTGTCAGCTTTACCCTCAACAACGTGCTTCCGGGCAACTACTATCTGGATGTTTGGAAGGACAACGACAACAATGCCGTATGGTCTCGTGGTGACTTCGTCGGCTGGTTTGGGTCGGGCGGACTGGGATCCCCGTTCCTGACGGAAATTCAGATAACCGAAGGAATGACAGCTACGGTAACGGTGAGCATGTTCATCATCTAATCCGGATGCAAAAAAATTGTCGAGGGAGCCAACTGGCTCCCTCTTCTTCTTTAATCTGTCTGATTTAAAAACAATTACCATGAAAACCCGACTGGCTCTATGGATGGTGCCCGCGCTGCTGTGCCTGTCCGCAGTCATGATGACCTCCTGTACCAAAAAGAACAATCCTCCCGTGGTTGCCGGGGTCGTCATAAATCCTGCCTCTGTGGATGAAGGAACCGCCACTTCGGTGACGGTAAACGCCTCTGATCTTGACGGAGATCCCCTCAGCTATGCCTATCAGGTCACCGGAGGGGCCATCCAGGGATCCGGAAACGCGGTTCAATGGATTGCACCGAGTATCGCAGGGGCCCATTCGGTAACGGTTACGGTTACCGACGGAAAGGGAGGATCTGCCGTCGGAACAGGTGCCCTTATGGTTAAAGAGGTGATCAAAGAGACCAAGATCACCGGAACAGCAAGTTTTCCGGCAGGGGTGAACGGGGATCTCACCAATTCCAAAGCAAGCATTTACTCCAGCCTCGAGAACTGGAACAACAATTCGCCCATCCGGTTTGTGGCCGTTAAAGGTTCCGGTTCCAGCGTCACCTTCAGCCTTGATAATGTACTGCCAGGCAATTATTACCTCGACGTGTGGAAGGATAATGACAACAACGCCATCTGGTCAGCCGGCGATTTCATAGGATGGTACGGGTCAGGCGGACTCGGCGCTCCCATGCTTACCGAAGTGCAGGTTACCCAGGGCATGACCGCAAATGTTACCATCAACATGCTCATCATTCCCAACACCCCCCCCGTGATCCAGAGCCTGACCCTGACGCCCGGCCGGATCAACGTAGGTGGAACGGTTGCGGTTGCAGTCGTCGCAACAGATGATGATGGTGACCCCCTCACCTATGCCTACCAGGTAACCGGAGGAAGCATCCAGGGAACGGGTGCCTCCGTAAACTGGATCGCACCCAATGCACCGGGTACCTACTCCCTGACCATCACCGTCACCGATGGTAAGGGTGGATCCGTTTCAGCCAGCGCCAGCCTTGAAGTGATTCAACAAACCCGGATATCCGGAACCATCAGTTTCCCGGCCGGAGTGACCGGAGATCTTGCGAACGCGGCCGTATCGCTTTATACCTCTCTCCAAAACTGGAACAACAACAACGCCGCCAAAACCGTAACGGTGACCGGTACCGGCACCCAGGTGACCTTTCTCCTGGATGAACTGACACCCGGAACCTACTATCTCGATGTTTGGAAAGACAACGACAACAACCGTCGCTGGTCGGCCGGGGATTTTGTTGGATGGTACGGAAGCGGTGGACTGGGAGCTCCCAGCCTTACCGCCATCACCATCACCACCGGAACCGCCATTACAGCGAATGTGTCGATGTTCATCATTCCCAACTCGGTTCCTGTGATTCAGAGTCTGACCGTCAACCCGGCTCAGGTTAACGTGGGAGGCTCTGCAACCGTTTCCGTAACGGCCACCGATGCCGATGGAGATGCCCTCTCGTACAGCTATCAGGTGACAGGTGGATCGATTCAGGGCGCTGGTGCAACGGTACAGTGGAATGCCCCCAATACAGCAGGAACCTATACGGTGACCGTCACGGTAACCGATGGAAAAGGAGGTTCAACAACCGCCAATTCAAACCTCACGGTTACCGAAGTGGCCAGAGAAACAAGAATTTCAGGAACGGCCCGTTTTGCAGCGGGACTGACAGGGAACCTGGCCAACTCACTTGTAAGCATATATCTTACGTTCGACGACTGGAACGAGTACCGGCCCCTGAAAACGGTAACCGTCACCGGAACCGGAAACAGCGTCACCTTCACCCTTACCAATGTAACACCGGGGTCTTACTACCTGGATGTTTGGAGGGATTTGGATAACGATGGACTCTGGTCTGAGGGCGATTATGTAGGCTGGTACGGCACCGGAGATCTCGGAACCATGAACCCGGCGCTGCTGACGGTTCCTGAAGGGGTAACCACAACCGTAACAATTACCATGTACATCATCTAAAACTTAAAGGGCTCAAGCAAAGGGGGTGTCCGTCAGACACCCCCTTTGTTTATTGCTTGATCACCTTGATCAGTCCAGCCTGTTCACCGGACCGCCAACGGATGAAATAGATTCCGGCAGGAAACTGTCTGACATCCAGTTCGATGGTCGAACGCAAATCCTTTCCATCTATCCTCATCATGGTTCTCCCGAAAAGGTCCGTAATCGATAATTCCCGGGTATCGGGAGCCAGCGGTTCCCACTTCAGGTTTAGATAATCTGATACCGGGTTGGGCCAGATCTCCGGTCCTCCGTTCAGAATAACAGGGTCGGTGAAGGTTGAGACCCCCACATTGAAGGCCTTGATGTACTGGTTGTTGGTCTCATCAGATTCCTCTACGGTATTGTCCTTGTCAGCTATCGCAATCAGGTAATACTGACCGGGGAGGGTGTTGGCTGGCAGTGAAAAGCCCGAATAGGCCAAGAAATTGGATTTACCCGGCAGAAAACGGGTCATGGCCTCCCCAACCTGGGTGTCGCCCGGATCCCAGATCTGATCTTTTGACAGGAAGAAATGGGCGTTAACGAAAAAGGACGAAACAGGACCGCCGTTGTAAATGTTACTGGTTATACGGATGTTGCTTCCGGCAACGATCACCTCCGGGAAAAGGCTGAGGTAGGTGATGCTCAGGTCGGGAGTCTCTCCCCTGACGTTGATCATTTGCACGGCCTGATTGTTGTTCTCGTTGGATTCATCCACCTCATTCATTCCGTCCGCCACAATGATGGCGTACCAGTTTCCGAATGAAATGTCAGCAGGCAGCGAAATATCCTCTCCGCTGATCTGTATCGAAGCCCCCTGCGCCAGGGGGTCCATGTTTCCATAGGCCAGGTAGTAGTCATTTGCATCCACCTGGGTGTCACGTGAAAGATAAAGCTGCACCTGGCTCCCCCCCGCCTCAGCCGCACCGATGTTCATCAGGGTACATACAATATCTATAGAGCTTCCAGCTTCAACAGAAAGCGGGGTAACCTGAAAATTCTGAATGGTAAGGTCCGCCTTGGCATCCGCCGCCAGCGTGACGGTGACTGAGTTTGAAGGCGCCGATTCACCTTGCGGCTGGCTGTAAACGGCGATGACCTGGTAGGTGTAGGCGCCGTAATCCAGACCTGAGTCTGTAAAGGTCAGTACACCGGCTCCTTCAACAGATTGGATGTCTGTCTGGTTTCTTCGAACCTTATAACCCCAAAGCACACCCCCGCCATCAACCGGAGCATCCCAGGCCAGGGTTATGTTTCGGCCGCTGATGGATGCCTGCAGGTTCCGCGGAGGGTTGATCTCAATTGCACCGATTTTAATTTCAACAGGAGTCAGGTTGTTGGTTTCGATCGACTCAGCCACCTGGCCGTCGGCATCGGCAATGAACAGGATGTACCAGGTGCCCAGTCCGACCGATCCCGGGATATCAAGATCACTTCCGGTAACGGTGATTGAGGCCCCCGGCTCCAGTGCGTCCATTGCTCCGTTGGCAATCTCAAGATCGTTTGCACCATAGGTGTTGTCTTGTGACAGGTAGAGCCGCATCATACTGCTGCCGGCACCTGAACTCCCCATGTTGATCAGCCTGCATGAGACATTGATGGCACCACCGGGTTCTACCACCCTTGGAGATACCACCGCCTGGTCAATCAGGAGGTCGGGCATGGCCGTGTCGCTAACCTGGATGGTAACAATATTTGAAGGGGCAGATTCACCCGTAGGATTCGCATAGGTTGCAGTTACTTTATATTGGTAGGTGCCAATGGCGAGATTGGGATCGGTGTAGCTGGTCTGCTGGTAACCCGAAAGGGTCTGAATAAGGGTGTTGTTACGGTATACTTTATATCCCGTGGGATTGATGCCGCTGACTGCCGGCTGCTCCCAGCTAAGCTGAGCCGAACGGTTGTTCAGCACCACAGACAGGTTGCGGGGCGGACTGAAAGGATCCTGGGTGCCGACCCTGAAACTGATGGTGTTCTCCGCCATCGAGATTTCTGTAATACTGATACCGCCCTCACCCCCATTGCTCAGGAAGCACGAGGGGTTGGTCTGATCGTTGAATGAAGTTCTTCCTGAATTGGCGCTGAAGATGGCCTGGTTTAGATTTCCATTGGCCCTGGTGGTCCCGCCGGGACGGTAAACATAAACCTCATCGGGCGGACCCTGTGCATTCCCGTCAAGCGAGGAGTTGACCCGGTAAATGATGAGACCTGATCCCGGCAGGCTTGATTCAAAGCGACCGGTTGCCCTGCGGTACTCAACAATGAAGAATTCGGAAGAGGAATTGGGCGAACGAATTTTATACGCAGCGAATGGATCTGACGACAGGGGAGTGAGGTTGTAGGTCCCGGGATTGGTGATGGTAGGAATCTCATTGAACCATCCTCCATATTTCATTTTCATATAGGCCCCCATGTGCTGGGGAGGAGTCTGATTATGTGCCATAAGGTCCCATATCCCCACCGGGGTGATGTCGCGGTTTTCATAACGGTAAAGATCGGGCGCACCCAGACTGTGAAACATCTCATGACACAGCACACTCACCCCCAAAGCGTCTGAAAGCTGAAAATTGAACGTCCATACCCTGGCCCCTCCGATCCTGACATCATGGGTGTAGAGAACCCACATATGTGGCCACAGCAAATCGCTCCATCCGTCGGTTGCCCCCTGAACCACAAAACAAACATTGTCAATTCTTCCGTCGTTGTCCATGTCGTGATCCAGTCCCAACGCTTCAATCTGCCCCCTGACTGCATCCACCGCATTCTTCAGCAGGGTCATCTCCCGGTTGGTGGCCTCAGACTGAGTTCTGTATCCGTCGGGATTCATCGCCGAATTGGGCTGGTAATACCTTCGGGAGTAGGTGTCCTGGTAGGATACGACAGTCGATCCCGTTGGGGTGGGGAACATCCGGGTGTTGATTTCAATCTGGTTGGTTGAAACCTCCCTGAAATATTCTTTCATCGACACCGAATTGGCGCCGTTAAATGCCTGTTCGTAAAAGGAGTTTGCGGTGGAGTATTCAGACTGATCGGCGAAGCGGATGAATATCACAATGTTGTTGAGGGTTCCGATGTTCCCGGTTCCCTTCGACCCCTTATATCCTGGCTGGTATTGCCGCCTGTTTCGTATGGCCTGATACCGCTCATTGCTGATGTTCAGACCCGGCAATAACCCCGCAGCTTCAGGATTGTCGCGCCCCGGGATAAGTAAGGTCGGAACCAGCGAATCCCCCTCAAGCCTTCCGTAAACAAAAAAACCCGTTTCCGGATTGTGAACGATGGTGAAATTGCGTGCATCGTGAAGCCAGTGGTAAAATTCATCGCCGCTTGCCAGGCAGGTGAGGGTGCTGCCATCAGGTTGCAGATATGATTGCGGAACATCCTTAAGATAAGCCGCATTGGCCGTCCCGGATACCAGTATTAGAAACCAACAGAGGGCCAGTCTTTGAAT
>CAYGOU010000163.1:0-7126 GCA_964351455.1 uncultured Porphyromonadaceae bacterium | reverse complement strand
ACCTCTACCTGCAGGGTGCCATTGCTGGGGCCGCCGAGTCAGATCCCCTGACCCTGTCCGAAGCGGATGCGGGATTAAAGCTTTCTGAAGAGGAGGATGGCTGGTATCTGACGATGACGGTGGATGAAGCATGGAGCGGTATCCTGAATCTGAAAACCGTCACCACCGAAATGCTCGGACTGGCCGAAGTGCCCCAATTGCCCTATGTTCAGGCAAACGGAAAAGACTACCTTTTCGACCGGGATTTCTTCGACCAGAAACGGGATCCTGATAATCTGTTCCCGGGCCCCTTTGTCTTTTCGCAATACGGCACCCAAACCCTGAAGGTTTGGCCGAAGCGGTAAAGGGTCAGGAATTATCGGTCGGCTCTCATGGATTTGAACACCTCTTTCCAGCTGGGCTCTTTGCCGCTCATCAGGATGGAGACCCTGAAAATTCTGGCGGCCAGCCTGCGCAGGAGGTAGAAGGTCAGGATCAGGACAAGCAGTGACCCCGGCAACTCCCACCAATGGACAGTTGACACCACCCAGCGCATAGGCATGCTGGTGGCTGAGGTGAGCGGAAACCATGAAAGGAATGGGGCCAGGGTACTGTGGGGCCCGATTACCAGCGCAGCGATCACAAACAGCAAAGGCACCATCATCAGGGAGCTTTTTCCGGAGTTGTTCGGATCGGTGATCACTGAGGCGATGGCCGCCATGATGGCGTTCCACATCATGATGCCCACCAGGGTGTAAGCCAGAAAGATCAAAATTGACGGAAGGTGCAGCACTTCAAGGATCATCGATACGGGTATGTTGGTGAACTGGTAAAACAACATCCCGCCCAGGATGCTGATCACCGAGTAGGTCAGAACCGAAGAGAGTCCAGTCAGGGTAATGCCCAGAATTTTTCCGTCCATCCAAACCTGGGGTTTAAGCGCCGATACAATCTGCTCTGTGATCCTGAGCTGCTTTTCTCCGGTGATTGCAGTAAACTGATACGAGAAGCTCAGCAATACGGCCATGATCATGAGTCCTGCAAAGAAGAAGGTCAGGATGCTTCTGGCTGAAGTGTCTTCGATATAGCTTTCGTTCAGTGCGGCTGGCTGCATCATCGTCTGATACTGGATGTCACTGATCCCCAGGGCCGTCTGGTTCTGTTGTCTGCTGAATTCATTGAGGATGCCTCTCAGTTTCTTGATGCCCCCGGGCTTCTTCCAGGCCTGAACGGTGAAGGTTTCATCTTCATGCGACAGCATAATTCCCTTTTTTGCCGATGAGATCTGATCGACAAAAGCAATGCGGTCATCCGGAGATAGCAGGGTGACCTCGAAAGAGCTCCTGAGCATCTCGATCAGTTCGGGATTCAAGGTCTGTAAAACGTTGATTTCAACCTTATCCCGGGTTGACTTCTTGAGATAATTGCCTCCGACGTAGATGACGCCAAATACGAGGGCCATAATTACGATGCCGAGCAGTTCGTTTTTGAGTTTGAAGAACCGCTGGTATTCCCACCTGGTTACGGTCAGGACCTGTTTAAGGTAACTCATGACTGATGGTTTTTTACAAGGTGAAGGTAGATTTCATGCAGATCGGGATGCTGGGTTTCAATGTCTTCAATTTCTCCTGACCGCGCCAGGTCTGTTATGGCGGCGTTAAGGTCAGCTCCCGGCTGCAGGCTGATCCTGCACTGCCTTTCGTTGATATAGGTGACCTCAGCGGCCTGATCAAGCTTTGATAGTTTGCCTGAATCAGCCTGATGCCTGAAGGTTATTTTCAGAAGGTGCTGGCGTCCATACAGGTCATAGATGTCGCGGAGCGGTCCGTTGTACAACTCCCTTCCACGGTTGATAAGGAAGACCTTGCCGGCAATCTTCTCAACCAGGGCCATCTGATGGGCACTCAGCAAAATGGTTGTGCCCTGCGCTTTAAGCTCCTGAATGTATTCCAGAAACTTCTCCTGATTGACGGGATCCAGTCCTGAAAATGGCTCATCGAGTATGGCGAAGTCGGGTTTATGCAAGATGGCGGCCACGAACTGCACCTTCTGCTGATTGCCTTTTGAAAGGGTTTGCAGTTTCTCTTTTGCCCGGTCGGCCAGCTCAAGTCGTTCGAGCCACTCCATGGCCGCAAGTTTGGCTTTGGCGGGTTCCATGCCGCGGATGCTGGCCAGGTAAACCAGCGATCTGATTACCGGAATGTCACCGTAGAGTCCGCGTTCTTCAGGCAGGTATCCCAGCCGGGATACGGCAGGTGGATTCCCGGGGATGCCATCGAGGTTCCATGAAATGCTGCCGGTATCCGCCTTGATGATGTCGAGCAGGATGCGGAGGGTGGTGGTTTTTCCGGCGCCATTCGGACCAAGAAAAGCGAAGACATCCCCGGGGTAAACTTCAAAAGAAATGTTGTCAACCGCCTGAACACTCTTATATTGCTTGCTCAGCGATTCAACCTTCAGGACTGGCGAGGAGGGGTTTTGAGACATAATGTCATGCAGGTAAAGGTTCAGAAATGGTTTGCTTTCTCAGCAAAAGAGGTGCCAGGCCGTGGCTGCAGGACTCGGATTTTGTTTTTTCGGCTCATTCTGTGGGATGGTCTAAACTGCTCAGTCTCCGGCCTTAAACCGCCCGATCTCTTTCATCTGGGTTTTGGCGTCGCCGACGATGAGCCAGATCATCCTTGAGGGATCGGCATACTGCCGGGCCAGCTCCCTGATCCTTTCAACCGTCATTTCGCGGACGATTTTCTCCTGTTGCCGCACAAAGTCGTGGGGCCATCCATAGGAGCTGATCTGGTTCAGCATCGACAGTTTGGCACCTGCTGTTTCAAAGGCACGGGCGTTCTTGCGGATCAGGAACGATTGGGTTACCTCCAGGTCGGCTTCGGAGAAGGTCTCCGCATAATCTCCAAGAATATCCCTGATCAGGGTAAGTGCCTCAAGTGAGTTGCTGGTTTTGACGCTGGTGCTGATTGAGAAGGGACCGGGCAGTTGGGTGCCTGAGAAACCCGACCGTATTCCGTAGGTGAAACCTTTCTCCTGACGAAGTACCTGGGTGAGTCGTGATGCAAAACCGCCTCCACCGAGTATGTAGTTCATCACCTCGGCAGGGTAATAGTCGGGATGGGTGGCGGCCAGTGCGGGATACCCTATGTAAATCACCGATTGTTTGGCATCCGGAATATCATAAAAATGGATGTCCGGTTTTTCGGGCCGCTCAGGCATCGCATATTCAGGAAGGGTAACCCGTTCACCCCTCCATCTCTCTCCGATCCTTGTCAGCGAGGAGACCACCGTTTCCGGGTCAACGGCTCCAACCACATGCATTCTGGCACCAAGGGGAGTGAAGATGCGCTGGTAATAGTACTTCAGATCCTCAAGCGTGATCCTATTCAGGCTCTCCTCGGTTCCTTCGGGATTGTTCGACAGGATATGGCCTTCCCCGTAAATCAGCTTTGAGAACAGGTTGGATGCAATGCTCCCGGGGTTTGATTTCTGCTGTTCCAGGCTGTTTCGGGTGCGCTCAACGGCAATCTTAAACTCCTCCTCGTCCCAACGGGGTTCAAACATCATCTCTTCGAGGAGAAGCAGCACCTTATCCCAATTCCGGGCCAGGCAATTGACTGAAAAGGTAAAGGTTTCGCGACCTGAGCTGATCCGGATGCCTGCACCCAGCTCCTCAATGGCCTCTTCGAGCTCGGCGGGAGTTTTGTTCAGGGTTCCTTTGTTCATAAGCTCTCCGGTCAGGCTTGCCACTCCTGTCTTTTCCGGGTCATCCATCAGGAGTCCGCCCTGAATGACGATGTTGAAAGTGACAAGCGGGACCTCACGATTTTCGATTCCGAGAATCTTAAGTCCGTTTTGAAGCTCCTTTTCCCAAACCTCCGGAACCGGAGTCTCAAGAGGCTCTCCGTAGGGGGGTTCGATGCTGCGGTCGATTGAGGAGGGGGTCTTTTCATAGGGAACCACCTCGTCAACATTGAAGGCTGCCACCTCCGAGAGGAGGTTCTCTTCGGTTATGCTGGCCTGCGACGATCCGGAGAGAGCCAGGTGCGCCTCTCCCCGGGGCACGAAGCTGGTGGCCACAAAGGGCTGATCCTTGATGTATTTGTGATAAACCCGGTTGACATCCCTGATGGTTACGTTCAGCAGGTTTCGGATATCCTCTGAAATGAACCCCGGATCTCCTGCGAAAATTTGATAATGAGCAAGTTGCGACGATTTTCCCAGCACGCTCGACAGGCTGTTGTAGAAGGATGATTCAGCACCGGCCTTTATCCTGTCAAGATCTTTTTCTGAGATACCATCCGGTTCAAAGCGGAGCATGGCCTCCTGGAAGCCCTGGTAAACCGAATCGAGGCTCACCCCCTGGTAGGCCATAACCGACAGGCTCAGTTCTCCTGCCAGTTCGGCGGAGGAGGATCTGAGGCCAACATTTCCACAGAGCATTTTTTCTTTGACCAGCACCTTGAAGAGGGGGGCCCTCTGGCCGTTTGACAGGTAATTGGTAAGGATTTCGAGGGGGTATGAGTCGGGATGGTATTCGGGTACTCCCGGCCAGGTGAGGGTCAGATAGGGGAGGCGGGCAAAGTTGTCTTCGTAATAGAGTTTTTGGGTTGATTCAACGATGGCGGGCTTTTTCTCAAGAGGCGGTATCGGTTCGCCGGCACTGATTTCGCCGAAATATTTTTCAACCCAGATCCTGGCCTGCCCGGGATCAAAGTCGCCTGCCACCACGAGGGTGACGTTGTTCGGAACGTACCATCGGTTGTAGAAATCTCTGACATCCTGCAGGGTGGCCGATTCAAGGTCGTCGAGCGATCCGATGACGGTCCAGCTGTAGGGGTGGTCTTCAGGATATAGGTTTTCGCTGATGACGTGTGACATGTGGCCGTAGGGACGGTTGTCATAGTTCTGTCGCTTCTCGTTTTTGACCACCTGTTTCTCTTTGGCCAGCACTGGTTCGGTTACCGTATTGATGAACCATCCCAGTTTTTCGGCTTCGGCCCAGAGCATTTTTTCGAGTGCATCCTTCGGCACGGTCTGGAGATAATTGGTTCGGTCGCGGCTGGTCGATCCATTGGCGCCGCTGCCTCCCACCCTGGCACTCAGGTGATCGAGTCCGCCACGCCCCAGGTTTTCGGATTCATTGAACAGCAGGTGTTCGAAGAGGTGTGCGAAGCCGGTTTTTCCGGGCAGCTCCCGTGCAGATCCCACATGAGCGGTCATATTCACCGCCACCACCGGATCGGATTTGTCGATGTGAAAGATGACCGTCAGGCCGTTATCCAGTTGAAATTTTTCAAATTCAATATTCAGATCAGGTTGAACTGGGTTGCAGGCACCTGCCATGACCAGTCCTGCTGCCGCAACGAGCCAGGAAAGGAGGTTATTTGTTTTCATTGTATGGGGATTATTTAATTGTTCCGAAGGTAAATAAAATGGCTGATGACAACACTGAATCAGGCCATTGTGATCCTATTCTTTGCTACATTTGAGATGAAACCTGAATTATGAAAAAGTATTTTCCTTATGTAGCGACCGGACTGCGCATCCTGGTTGGATGGCATTTCCTGTACGAAGGCATTGTAAAGCTGCTCAACCCCGAATGGAGTGCAAAGATTTACCTGATGGGTTCGAACTGGATCTTTTCGGGAGTTTTCAATCGCATGGCTTCATCGGAGGCTGCCATGTTGGTGGTGGATTTTCTGAATACCTGGGGATTGATCCTGATCGGACTGTCGCTTTTCATTGGTCTGCTCACCCGGTGGTCGTCGGTTGCCGGAGCGTTGCTGCTGCTTTTTTACTTCGCAGCCTATCCACCGATACCGGGACATACATTCGGGGCGGTGGTTGAGGGGAACTATCTGTGGGTCAACAAAACCCTGATTGAGCTGGTTTTGCTATTGGTATTTGCTTTCTTTCCTGCCGGATATCTGTACGGAATCGACCGTTTGGTGAGGCGGTGGAGGGAAGAGCAGCCCCACGCGCCGATACCGGTTACCCCGGCAGACGGGGTTGTGAAGCGGCGCGAGCTGCTTCGTGACCTTATTTCGATGCCCCTGCTGGGTGCTTTTGCCTACGCTTTTTACAAACAGAAGAGATGGGAGAGCTTTGAGCAGAAGTTCCTGCTCGAAAAGAGTGATGCCATGTCGGGCGCCACCCTGAAAACCTTTGCCTTCTCGTCGCTTGAGGATTTAAAGGGAGCGATACCGAAAGGGAGGATCGGCGATCTTGAGATCAGCCGGCTGATCATGGGGGGCAACCTGATCGGGGGGTGGTCGCATGCCCGCGACCTGATATATACCGATAAGCTGGTAAAGACCTATCATACCGATGAACGGGTGATGATGACCATGCAACTGGCCGAGAAGTGTGGCATCAATGCGCTGATAACCAACCCCCTGTTATGCAGGATCATCAACAAATACTGGCACGAGACCGGTGGCACCATGCAGTTCATCTCCGACGGAGGCAATTCGAAGGAGTCGATCGAACGGTCGGTTGAGGGGGGCGCGGCGGCGATTTATTACCACGGGGGGTATGCCGATCGCGTGACACACGAGGGGCGGTACGATGAGATCGCCAAAAACCTTGAGCTGATCCGGTCATACGGAAAGCCGGCGGGTATTGGCGCCCACCGCCTTGAAACCATCAAAGGCTGTGTTGAGCGGGGGATCAGGCCCGATTACTGGGTAAAGACCATGCATCACCACAATTACTGGTCGGCAAAGGTCGATCTCGAGCGGCAATCCACGGTAGATCCGGGATTTAAGGATAATATGTTTGATTTCACTCCAGAAGAGACGATTCAATTCATGAGCGCCCTTGAAGAGCCATGGATCGGATTCAAGATCCTGGCGGCGGGGGCCATTCATCCCAAAGAGGGAATTCCATATGCCTTCAACAACGGAGCCGATTTCATCTGTGTGGGGATGTATGATTTTCAGGTGGTCGAGGATTGTAACCTGGTGCTCGACTCACTGCAAAAGGTGAGCAGAACCAGGCCCTGGAGGGGTTAGAGGGTCAGGTCTTCGGGGTTGGTGGCGACAGTCTGCTGAAGTCGCTGCCACTGGGTTGCTGAAAAACTTCAAGATCAAAGAAGCCGATGGCAGCGAGGAGGTGGTCGAAGATGTCGGCCTGGATC
>CAYGOU010000162.1:0-7267 GCA_964351455.1 uncultured Porphyromonadaceae bacterium | reverse complement strand
GGCCTACACTGAGCTCATCGGCTGAACATCAATATGGGGATGAGCTTAGCTTCAACCCCTACAAGGTCTTTTTGATCTCCCTTTTGAGGTATGATTCAATGATATCGCCCGGCTTGATGTCGTTGAAATTCTCAATGTTTAGTCCGCATTCAAGACCCGTGACCACCTCTCTGGCGTCATCCTTGAACCTTTTCAGCGAACCAAGCAGTCCATCGTAAACCACGATGCCGTCGCGAATCACCCTAACGTTTGAATTTCGGAATATCTTTCCGTCTCTGACCATACAGCCGGCAATGGTTCCAACCTTGGTTATTTTAAAAGCCTCAAGAACCTCAAGGGTCCCTGTGATTTCCTCTTTAATTTCAGGACTGAGCATACCCTCCATAGCGGCTTTGATCTCGTTGATGGCGTCGTAAATGATGGAGTAGATCCTGATTTCGACCTCCTCCTTCTCCGCCAGCTTACGTGCACCAAGGGACGGTCTAACCTGGAAACCAACAATGATGGCATTGGATGCTGAGGCAAGCAGAACATCACTTTCAGAGATCTGCCCGACAGCCTGATGCTTAACATTTACCACAATCTCAGGAGTTGAAAGCTTGATCAGCGAATCTGAAAGAGCTTCAACCGATCCGTCGACATCCCCCTTGATGATCAGGTTCAATTCCTGGAAATGTCCGATTGCAATTCTACGGCCGATTTCATCCAGGGTAATGTGTTTTTTGGTTCTTGTTTCCTGTTCACGCTGTAGGACCTCTCTTTTGGTAGCGATCTCACGGGCCTCACGCTCAGATTCCATTACATTGAATTTGTCGCCTGCCTGGGGGGCCCCGTTGAGGCCGAGTACCAGCACGGGTTCAGAAGGACCGGCTTCTTTGACAGGATTTCCGCGTTCATTGAACATGGCCTTTACTTTGCCGAAATGAATTCCTGCCAGCATGATATCCCCAACTCTGAGGGTACCTGCCTGGACCAATAGTGTGGTTACGTATCCCCTGCCCTTGTCGAGGGTCGCTTCAATTACTGAACCAATGGCAAATTTCGTCGGATTGGCTTTGAGATCGAGCATTTCAGCCTCAAGCAGCACCTTTTCAAGCAGGTCGCTGATTCCGACGCCCTTTTTGGCAGAGATCTCCTGCGACTGGTATTTGCCTCCCCAATCCTCAAGCAGGTAATTCATGTTGGCGAGCTGTTCCCGAATCTTTTCTGGTTGAGCGCCCTCCTTATCAATTTTGTTGATTGCAAAAACCATTGGCACACCAGCTGCTGCGGCATGGTTAATGGCTTCAATGGTCTGCGGCATTACCGCATCATCGGCAGCCACCACAATGATGGCGATGTCGGTTACCTGTGCTCCGCGGGCACGCATGGCGGTGAATGCCTCGTGACCTGGGGTATCAAGAAAGGTGATGGGTTTGCCATTGTCAAGAACCACCTTGTAAGCTCCGATGTGTTGGGTGATGCCTCCCGCTTCCCCCGCAATGATATTGGTTTTGCGTATATGATCAAGCAGGGATGTTTTACCATGGTCGACGTGACCCATCACGGTTACGATGGGAGGCCGGGTGACCAGATCCTCTAAGGCATCCTCCTCCTGAATAATGCTCTCCTGCAGCTCAACGCTGATGAATTCAACACCGAATCCGAATTCCTCTGCAACAATAACGATTGTTTCAGCATCAAGTCTCTGGTTGATCGAGACAAACAGGCCAAGGCTCATGCAGGTCGAAATGATCTGGTTTACAGGAGTGTTCATGAGGCTTGCCAACTCATTGGCCGTGACAAACTCGGTCACCTTGATGGTCATGCTATCCTCCTGACGCCTTTGCGCCTCCTCCTCTGAGGTGTGGCGGATCGCATCGCGTTTCAGTCTTCTGTATTTTGAGGTTTTAGATTTACCCTTTGAACCAAGCCTGGCGAGGGTGTCTTTTATCTGAGCCTGCACATCCTCTTCAGAAACCTCAACCCTCACAATCCTTTTCTGCACCTTTGGCCGCTTCTTTGCATCCTTGGCCACTTTCGATTCATCACCTTCAACCTTTACCCGATCCTTTCTGATCCTTTTGCGCTTTTTCTTTGCCCTGTCATCATCGGTTTCTATTGTGGCTTTCTTTTTCTCACCGGTTTCAGGAAGCACTATTTTCCCAACCACGGTTGGTCCGGTAAGCTTCTGAACCCTGGTTTTGATCTCGTCAGGCTTTACCAGCTCCTTGCGGGGAGTTGCCGGACCCTCGGCAGGCCTTTTGGTCAGATCTGCTCCCGAAGCCGGTTCCTTCTTACGCTTAAGCTCTTCCTCGCGGGCTTTCTCAGCCTGTTTCTCCCTGGCGCTTTTCTTGGGTGGGCGGGTTCTCAGGTTCATTGAATCGATGTCAATCTTTCCAACCACCTTTACATCCCCAATCAGATCTCCGACCTTTGTGGTTTCAGCCATCTCCTCAACCGGGGCTGTTTTGACAGGACTCTCTTCAATAACCTGTTCAGAAGAAACCTCGGCAGCGACGACAATCTCTTCCTTGACCTCAGTTGCGGTCACCGGCACCGGCACCGGCACCGGCACCTCTTCGACCTTTTCAACCTTTTCTTCTTTTTTAGGCTTTTCAACCTTCTTCTTTTTCGGTTCAACAAGTTCAACCTTGCCAATAATCTTGGGCCCTGCCGGTTTTTCAACCTCTAACCTGATCTGCTCCTGAGATTCCTTTTTCTCTTTCTTCTCTGTTTTAACGATATCTTCGTCAATCAGGTCGAGTGAACTCTTTTTAGTAGCACTTCTGACATCCTGTACCAGTAAAACTTCTTCTTGTTCCGGCTCCTCTTCACGGGTCTGAATGGCAGCTTCATCAAGGGAGATGGATGCCCGGCTCTCATGGCGATGCTCCTTGTAAAACTGTTCAGCCTCCCGCTTAGCCGACTGGTCCTTCTGATACTCCTTGAAGACCAGTTCAAGCGCTTCAGCCGGAATCTTGGCATTGGGATCACTGTCCATGGTAAATCCCTTTTTTGCCAGGAATTCAACGATTGTGGAGATCCCAACATTGCATTCCCTTGCGACTTTACTCAGTCGTTTGCCCTCTGCCATAATTAACCCTTATTTGTTCCTTCAAAATCCTATTCAAATTCGGCCTTAAAGATTTTCATCACATCCTTGATGGTTTCCTCTTCAAGGTCGGTACGCTTAACCAGTTCTTCAACCGACAGCTCCAGCACACTCCTCGCGGTATCACAACCAATGGCTTTTAGTTCATCAAGTACCCATCCCTCGATTTCGTCGGCAAATTCCTCAAGGTCAATGTCTTCTTCTGCTTCAGGAATATCCCTGAATACGTCGATTTCATACTCGGTCAGCATGCTGGCAAGCTTGATGTTCAGTCCGCCCTTTCCGATTGCCAGTGAAACCTCCTCAGGCTTTAGAAATACCTCAGCCCGCTTCTCCTCCTCATTGAGTTTGATCGAACCGATTTTGGCCGGACTCAGCGATCTTTGTATGAAGAGATTCAGGTTGCTGGTGAAATTGATGACATCAATATTTTCGTTCCGGAGTTCCCTGACGATGCCATGAATTCTTGATCCTTTCATTCCAACACAGGCTCCTACCGGATCAATCCGCTCATCATAGGATTCAACGGCTACCTTGGCGCGCTCACCCGGAATCCTGACAATCTTTTTGATGGTAATCAGTCCGTCAAAGATCTCAGGTACCTCCAGCTCGAACAGACGCTGTAAGAATACCGGGGTTGTTCTTGAGAGAATGATAACGGGACTATTGTTACGCATATCAACTTTAACCACCACAGCCCTGACAGAATCTCCCTTCCGGAAGAAATCAGACGGGATCTGCTCCGATTTCGGCAGGATCAGTTCGTTTCCCTCGTCATCCAGAATAAGAATCTCACGGTTCCATACCTGGTATACCTCTCCGGTAATGATATCCCCGATCTTATCCTTGTACTTGGTGTAAATGTGATCCTTCTCCAACTCCATGATTCGGGATGTCAGGTTCTGCCGAAGGGCAAGAATCATCCTGCGTCCGAAACTCTCAAGTTTCACCTCGTCTGTAACCTCTTCACCCACCTCGTAATCATCATCGATCTTTTTGGCTTCAGAAAGACGGATCTGAAGATTGGAATCCTCGAACTGCTCATCTTCAACCACCACCCTGTTCCGCCAAATCTCAAAATCTCCCTTGTCAACATTGATGATAACGTCATAGTTTTCATCGGTGCCGAAACGTTTCTCAAGCAGACTCCTGAATACATCCTCCAGCACGCTCATCATGGTGGTGCGGTCGATGCTCTTTAATTCCCTGAATTCAGAAAAGGTGTCGATGAGGTTGATGCTTTCCATGGGTATAACTTGTCAATCAAAACTTTAACTCAATTTTTGCTATCCTGATACTCTTCAATGCCAGTTCAAGGGGCTCAGGTTGGTCTTTCTTCCGGGTTTTACCCGGGATGATGGTAATTACGGGTCCGGTTGATTCATCACCCATAATGACGGCTGTCAGCGTTCCTTTAATCTGCCGCCCGTCAAGGGTCCAGATTTTCAGGGTTTCTCCGGTTCTTTTGAAATACTGTCTTACATCCTTCAACGGAAGATCAAGTCCGGCCGATGAAACCTGCAATTCAAAATCCTCCTTTTCACGATCCAGCACCTCTTCGATCTTTTTGTGCCACATGACGCAATCATCCATCGTCACCCGCTCGGGGTGATCGATAAAAACCTGGATCAGGCCGCCACGGGATACCTTGGCATCGACCACATAAAATGGTGTCGCTTCCAGAACCGCTTCTGTCAACCTTAAAATATCCTCTTTGCTTCTTGGCATAGTACAGATCAAAAAATAGGGGACCGTCGTCCCCTATGACATAAACTCCACAATCGACCGCAAAAATAGATAATAATCTGTTACCAGCCAAAATAATTGTAAAATTGCAAAGTGTTTAAAAACCGGTTAAGGTCTGAAAATGAGCCTCACCCATATTCCCAACCGCCGAAAGATCATCAATGATCCGGTTTATGGTTTTATCCAGATTCCATCGGATAGTCTGTTTCACCTGATGGAACATCCTTTTTTTCAACGCTTAAGACGTATCAGGCAACTGGGACTTGCCTTCTATGTGTATCCTGGGGCAAATCACAGCCGATTTCAGCATGCTCTGGGCGCTGCTCACCTGATGACGGTTGCGCTGGATGTCATTGAACGAAAGGGAATGTCTGTTTCAGCAGTAGAAAGGGAGGCCGCCGTGGCTGCCATTCTGCTCCACGACATCGGCCACGGTCCATTTTCGCATGCTCTTGAAAGTATTCTGGTTCCAACGATAGAGCATGAGGCTCTTTCAGTCCTTTTCATGGAGCAATTGAACAGGGAGATGGGGGGGCAGCTCGAACTGGCCATCGAGATATTTAACAACCGCTATCCGCAATCCTACCTGCATCAGCTGGTCTCCAGTCAGCTCGACATGGACCGGCTCGATTACCTTCGGCGCGACAGTTTTTTTACCGGGGTATCAGAGGGGGTTTTCGGTTCTGAACGCATCATTAAAATGCTCAGGGTTAATGATGACCGCCTTGTGGTTGAGCAAAAGGGTATTTATTCGATCGAAAAGTATTTGATATCAAGACGGTTGATGTACTGGCAGGTTTATCTGCACAAAACGGTTGTGTCGGCTGAACAGATGCTCGTAAGAACTATGCAGCGGGCTCGTTATCTCGCGATGGCTGGTGAGCAACTCTTTGCCACACCGGCCTTGAAAGGTTTTCTATACCCGGGCCTGCTAACCGAAAGCCCGCTGGAGGACAAGGAATTCCTCATGCAAAGCTTTTCTGAGCTCGATGACAACGATGTCTTTTCTGCCCTGAAAGTGTGGGCCAGATATCATGATCCGGTGTTGTCACGGCTTGCAGGGGGCCTGGTCAACCGACAACTTCCTGCCATCAGAATAAGGCGCGAGCCTTTTACCGAAGATGAAGTCATGAGCATCAGAGAGCGGTTGATGAAACAATGGAAACTGAGCAAGGAAGAGAGTGAATATTTTGTCTATTCAGACCGCCTGGTTAACAATGCTTATTGTTGGGGGGAGGATGAGATCCTGCTGATCGACAACAGCGGAGAGCTGCACCTGCTTTCAGAAACCAGCGATATCGTGGCGGTGCCGCTTCTAAGGGGCTCCGATCACAAATACTTCATCTGTTTTCCCAAATCATTAGCAACGGATCAGGCAGGGCAATAATAAGCATCCCGGTAGCGTTAAAAATTCATTATCCTTGTAGCCAATGGAATTTACAGCGAAACAAATCGCCGATCACCTCGGGGGGGAGGTGGTTGGCAATCCTGATGTTAGGGTTTATACCGTATGCCGCATAGAAGAGGGCCACACTGGTGCCCTCTCCTTTCTTTCAAACCTGAAGTACCAGCATTTTCTATATGAAACCAGCGCTTCAGTAGTACTGGTGGCAAATACGTTCATGCCGACCTCTCCCGTGCAATGCACCCTGGTTAAAGTTGACGATCCCTACCGCTCCCTGGCGAAACTGCTGGCCCTCGTTGAAAAGCGCCCTGAGAGAAATGGAGTTGAACCCATGGCTTTTGTTCATCCTGAAGCGGTACTGGGTAAGGATGTATATGTGGGAGCATTCTCCTATGTGAGTAAAAATGCCCGAATCGGAGATCATGTCAAGATATTTCCACAAGTATACATCAGTGAGGATGTGGAGATCGGTGACCATACATGGATCTATTCAGGAGCCAGAATCCACAACCAGTCAGTCGTTGGGAAGCATTGCCTGATTCATAGCGGAGTGGTGGTCGGGGGCGATGGCTTTGGTTTTGCCCCCGGTGCCGGCATCAATTATTCCAAGATCCCTCAGATCGGAAATGTTATCGTCGAGGATTATGTGGAGATTGGTTCCAATACGACCATAGATCGGGCTACCATAGGTTCAACCATCATCCGTAAAGGAGTGAAACTTGACAACCTGATACAAATTGCGCATAATGTTGAGATCGGTGAGAATACGGTCATCGCGGCGCAAACCGGAATCTCCGGCTCAACCAAAATCGGCAAAAACTGCATGATAGGGGGGCAGGTAGGGATCATCGGACATATCACCATTGCTGACGGAACCCGCATTGCCGCCCAGTCAGGAATCGGTAATTCGATCAACATCCCCGATACCGCCGTTCAGGGATCACCAGCTTTCGAGGTAAGACCCTATCAGAGATCCTACGTGGTTTTCAGAAAATTGCCTGAGATCTATGAAAGGCTCAACA